>CAMFLD010000065.1 GCA_945957245.1 uncultured Flavobacterium sp.
GGGGTAAAAATCATTAAACAACGTAACAGAAATTAAATTTTAAGAGCCATGAGAAGATATAGTTTAGTTATTATTTTTTTTATTTTTTCAATTATTGTCTCAGCACAGGAAAACAGAAAGGAGACACAAAACTATTTACCTAACTACACCCCTCCGTCACCTACGGTTGCTGCCCTGATGAAATTTGAAGAAATTCCTGTTGATAATTATACAGGAATTCCGGATGTTAGTATACCTATATTTAGTTCACCATCAAGGGATAAAAAAATTAATGTAGACATCAGTCTGAAATATCATCCTGCTTCTATAGCAGTAGACGAAATTGCCAGTGATGTGGGATTAGGCTGGAGCCTTTTTGCGGGAGGAACTATTTCAAGAACTGTAAAAGATTTACCTGATGAGCAGTTAATCTACGGAAAAAAGGTTGGAATTTACCATACAACCGTTACGGGATCAAAAAACAACTATTACAATATTGTAGATATTCTAACTAATGGTGCTCAAAACCCGGCTGACCAGTATACAATAGATGAATTCATGTGGGAGGCTAATGAGAAAAAGAAATACGATACGCAGCATGATTTATGGCAGTTCAATTTTATGGGACATACAGGAAGATTTTACATTAAGAAAAACATGAGTACTGGTCTTTTAGAAGTTGTGCCGTTGGATAATTACAATCTGAAAATCATCAATAATTATAATACCAATAGTGGTAATCCTAACGATCCTCTTTATAATCCAATAAGTTTTGAAATAATCGATACCAATGGATATAAGTATTTTTTTGAAGAGTACGAAGAAACTAAATCGATTCCGACTTCTTTCAGCAGATATTATCCTGCCTACACATACACCAATGTAGGGGATGCCGTTACCAACAAAAAATACAGGAGTGCCTTCCAACTTACTAAAATACTGGCAATGAACGATAGTGTACTTGTTGAATTTAATTACTCTGACGTGTTTAACGAAAATAATATTGTCGGTAAGGGGGCTACTTACAACACTCCTATTTTTGACCCGCATCCTTTTTGGGTAAATTCAGAAGGTGTCGGCCCGTGTAACCTATGCCCTGACGGTGGTGAGGCTTCCCTTATGAGGCTGGAACCAACCAGCACTACTTATTCCAGTCAAAATTACATTAACTCAAAGAAAATAAGTGAAATCTTGATAAATGGAATCGCCCGAATTCAGTTTACCTTTAAAGAAGGCCGTCAGGATACCTGTTATTTTAATGGTAACACCAATGCAGGATGCAGATTGTCGGATGTTTCCATCATGGACTGGAATAGTAGCTTAATTCGTAAATTCAAGCTGAATTATGGTTATCGCACTCTTATTAACAAAAGGATGTTTTTGGAAAGTGTGAGTGCTAATGATAAAAATGGCAATGCCATATATAATTATGGGTTGGAATATGAGGAAAATACCGTAAACGGAAATCCGGGGAAGGATTACTGGGGGTATTACAATCTAACTTCTGACTGTGATATAGGCACTAAACCTAAAGAAGTAACACCTTCATTTTGTACAACGCAGGTTTTACAAAAAATGGTGCTTCCAACAGGAGGATGTGAAGTCTTTTATTATGAACCCAACGATTTTTCATATATAGGCAATGAACCTATTACCGATTTTGATGATAATATAAATAACTGGGACATTGAAACAGGTTATCAGAATTTAGTACTGCACAGCAGTAACGGACATGAGCAGTATCAGAGTATTGGATACATGAATCAGAACACTGTTTTGGTCTTTAATTCAACGATATATAATAATTCAGGATTAGCCGGCTTTTTAAAGCTTTATAAAAAACTTCCCAATGGAACACGACAAAATATATCTTATCTGCAGGAATGTCCGCAAACATTTAAATTGGATTCCGGATTTGAATATGAGATCGGATTCAGTTGGAACCGTAATGCTCAGGCTGGAGTAAATACTGTTCCTGTTGAGGATTTACCTGTAACTGGCCAAGCCGATATAAGAATTGATAAAAAAACCAGAATACAAAATTATATGAGTCTTCTTTACGGTGGAGGTATCAGGATAAATAAAATTGGCTATTTTGATAAGGATGTAAATAAAGACTATTATAAGAGTAGTGATTATGCATTGGATGGCACCCCTAAAAAAGAAATTAAATACAGTTACCGGTTAAAAGAGGAGCCTTTTAAAAGCAGTGGAGCACTGGTATTTCCGAAACCTGTTTATAAATATTATAAAAGTGTGCAGACCTGTATCGACTGTTCAGGGGTTACAGGAAATACGATGCTGGAATATAATACTGAAACAAGTCACAACAATTTACTGGCCAGTAAATCAAAGGGGTCAGACGTAGGGTATAAAAATGTTATTGTTTCTGAAACGGGTAACGGACATTCCGAATTTGAATATACCAGCAGTATTGATAATCCTGAATTGGGGATTGAATATAGTGCTTTTCCTCCTTTTTTACCTTTGGAAAGTTATGATTTTAAAAGAGGTTTGCTGCTTAGTAAGGAGCAATATGATCAATCAGGAAAGATACTGACCAGACTTAAAAATGAATATGAGATAGATCAGTACACCCAAAATACAGGTTTTAATGTTTTTAACAGAAGTGAAAAAAGTTTCAGTAACAGTTACAAATATTCAACTTTTGACATCTTCTGTACTTATAAACAAATCTGTAAGGATCCTGCAAATTTAAATTTTAACTGTCAGTTTGGAAGTACTGCCAGTCCGGGTCCGGGACCCAATCCATCGTTTCCTTCCTGTCCATGCAGGTGTTATGACGGAGAGGAAGTTCCTGAGGTCATACATTTTGTTCCTGTAATTGAAAATTATGGGTGGGTAAAACTCATATCAGCTAAACATGAAAATTACTTTTATGATAATGGTAACCAGAATAAGGTGGAACAACTGGAAACCTTTACCTATAATAATTTAAACAGAAGCATTGAGACACAGACTGAATCTACTTCGCTTCAGGATGATATTGTTACCAAATACTATTATCCGCGTGATCCTTCGATGTCAGCAGAACCTTATGTTGAGGAATTAAAAGAGACTAATATTATAGAAACTCCATTAGTAACTCAGGTTTATCGTGGAGCGACCAAACTAAGTGAACAGAAAACCGTTTTCCGTAAATGGAGTAGCTCTCTGCTTCTGCCTGAAATTATTCTTTCCTCAAAAGGAGCGGCTACTCTTGAAAGCAGGGCTCAGTTCATCCTTTACAATGACATAGGCAATCCATTGGAAGTAAAACTAACTAACGGAACTACTATATCCTATATCTGGGGTTACAGCAACAGTCAGCCCATTGCTAAGGTTGAAAATGCCACTAATGCTGATATTCAGGCAGTTTTGGGTACCTCCGTAAATGGATTAAATGAATCTAATCTTGGGGATATAAATCAATTAAGAGTACTTCTGCCTAATGCCTTGGTAACAACTTATACTTATATTCTTCTCAAGGGTGTAGAAACCATTACGGATCCAAAAGGCTATAAAACCACTTATGAGTATGATGATTTTGGCAGACTGTCCCGGGTAAGAGATGCCGCAGGAAAGATACTCTCTGAGAATGAATACAACTACAGAACCCAAAACTAAGAGCGCCATGAAGAAATTAGTATCAGCACTAGCCGTTATAATCCCAGCCTTTGTTTTGGGACAGAGCAGCAACCAGAATTATGTAAAAACGACCACTTATAAACAACCTACCACCACCTCTATCCCTACTCCATCTGGCCAGCAGGCGGCGCAGACCGTAGGGTATTTTGACGGACTGGGAAGACCGGTACAGCAGATAGCCGGAAAAATGTCGGGCGAAGGTAAAGATATAATTACCCATATTGAATATGATTCTATCGGGAGACAGAAAATAGAATACCTGCCTTTGGTTTCTGCTCAGGACAACCTGAATTTTGTAAACAGTGGCCTTCCTTCTGATATCGTTTCGCAGTATCAGATTTTCTACGCAGAGCCTAATCCTTACAGCATGAAGCAGTTTGAGTCTTCTCCGCTGAACAGAGTACTCAAACAGTCGGCTCCGGGGCGTGACTGGAATATGGGTAATGGGCACGAAGTACGGTTTGACTATCAGACCAATGATAACAAGGAAGTAAGGCTTTATGGAGTAAGTGCTTCCTATGATGAAACTACGCTTTGCTATGAACCGAGCCTGATTGACAACGGGGACTACTATGATGTTAATTTACTTTTCAAAACCATTACCAAAAATGAAAACTGGGTATCGGGTACCGATAACACTACAGAGGAGTTTAAGGATAAGGAAGGACATGTGGTTTTAAAGCGTACCTATAACGGGGAGGCTTATGATACGTATTATGTGTATGATGATTACGGTAACCTTACTTATGTACTCCCTCCGGCTGTTGATACCAGTGTTGCTATTACGCAAAGTATTCTGGACAATCTGTGTTATCAGTACAAATACGACAGCCGTAACCGACTCGTGGAGAAAAAACTGCCCGGGAAACAATGGGAGTATATTGTGTACAACTCTCAGGATAAGCCGGTTGCTACCGGACCTGCCTATGACCCGTTTGGTGGTTCGGCAACGGTTGGTTTTCTGATTACCAAATATGATGCCTTTGGTAGGGTAGCCTATACCGGATGGCTGCCTGTAGCAGTGGATATGAAGACTGCTGACAGGGTTGCTTTTCAGAGTCAAACCCAAATGAACAATGAGAACTGGAAGGAAAGCTACCTGTCAAGTCCAATTACTTTTGACGGCAAAACGCTTCATTATACCAATACTGTTTATCCTACCAGTGAGTATATACTGCTTACTATAAATTACTATGATTCGTATGGATTTTTGGGAAGCTCAACACCAACTACGATTGAGGGGGAAACAGTACTTACCAGTACCAAAGGTCTTGCAACCGGAAGTTGGGTAAGGATATTGGATAAAACTCTGAATGTAACTTTAGGAGAACTTAGCTATACGCTTTATGATGTTAAAGGTAGGGCGATTAGAACTCAAACTGATAACTATTTAGGTGGATTTACCAAGACCGATTCCAAACTGGATTTTGTTGGGAAGCCTAACTATACCATAACCACCCATAAACGTAAGAGTTCCGATGATTTGCTGACTGTGCGGGAGGAGTTTAAATACAACGATCAGGACAGACTGGTGCAGCATACCCATAAGATTAATAACATGCTTAAGCAATTTCTGACAGTGAATCATTATGACAAACTGGGACAGTTGGTACTTAAGGATGTGGGGAATGACAGTATAGCCCCTTACCAGAAGGTAGATTACAAATACAACATAAGGGGATGGCTTACGGATATCAATACTGTAGACAGCCTTACGGTAGGTTCTGATCCTCAGGATTTGTTCGCCTTTAGGATTAACTACAACAAACCTGTACAGAATGACAACGGTGGTGAAATTGTACCGCTGTACAACGGCAATATTGCAGAAACGAACTGGATCAGCAGTTCTGACCAGATTCTCAGAAGATATGGCTACACTTATGATAAGCTGAACCGTATGACGTTTGCCCGCTATCAGAAACCTAATAATGCTACTCCGATGACCAATATGTATGATGAGAGTCTTACCTATGACAAGAACGGGAACATACAGTCGTTACAACGTAACGGGGATTTTGATTCGGATATTTATGCCCCGATACAGATAGACGATCTGGTGTATTACTATGATACCGATAAAAAGAATCAACTCCTTAAGGTAACGGATTTCTCGAACAGCCCTAAAGGTTTTAAGGATAATCCCGGTTCTACAGGGCCATATGAGGCAGATGAGACTATCCCTGGAGATGATTATACTTATGATGCTAACGGTAATATGATCTCCGATTTAAATAAAGGAATTAGCAGCATTATATACAATCATCTGAATCTTCCCGTAAAAATAAATTTTGCCAATGGGGATAAAATAGAGTACCTTTATGACGCAGCAGGAAAAAAAATAAGAAAGACACTTAAACAAAATGGTATTGAAACCACTACAGATTATCTGGATGGTTTTCAGTATGTAAATGCCAGACTTAGGTTCTTCCCTCATGCAGAAGGTTATGTGAATGTAGCTTATTGTGATGATTGCCAGACGGAGTATCAGATTCGTTATAACTATGTTTATCAATATAAAGACCACCTAGGCAATATCCGAATGAGTTATGGGGTTGACGAAAAAGAACAGGTTCTTAAGATTATTGAAGAAAACCATTATTATCCTTTTGGGCTAAAGCATTTGCAATACAATACTGGAGAAAACAAATACGAGCCTGATGATCTGAACGAGGAACTAATGAAGCTTAAACAGATGCCTGCCGGCGAGACGTCTTTCTATAAGTATAAATACAATGGCAAGGAATACCAAGACGAGTTGGGGCTTAATATGTACGATTATGGCGCAAGGAATTATGACCCTGCGATTGGTAGGTGGATGAATATAGACCCGCTGGCGGAAGAAATGCGGAGGTGGTCTCCATATAACTATTGTTTCGACAATCCAATGCGATTTGTTGACCCTGATGGGATGGGACCATGGTCTTCGTTACTAAGTAGCGTTACAAATTATACAAAACAAGTTTATGAAGGAGCTAAAGAAAATGTGAAACAATTAGCATCTGTAAAAACTTTAGTTAGCTTGGCTTGGCCATCTATGTCTATGATGACATCATCAGTTGGAACAAACCCAAAAGAAGCATTAAAATCAGTTGCTAAAACATTGGTTAAAGCAAGCCTGCCCGGAATATTGAGAAATGCAACTCATGATCCTAAAGCACTTGGAAGTACAGCGGTTGATTTTGTAATTTTTGCTGCAACAGATCGAATTATAGCAGCTAATGCACCAAAAGCTCTTGCAACAACTGAAACAACAAGCACTGTTGTCGAAAGTGCTCCCAAATCTATTGCACCAGCGACAAATGAGATATATAGCAGACCAAAAAATGCTACTACTCCTGCGCAAAGGGCTTCTGTTCAAGGTGAAGCATGTGTTGATTGTGGCAATACAGCTCCTACAATGGTTGCTGACCATAAGACTCCATTGGTTCAGGAACACTATGAAACAGGAACAATTGACCTTGAGAATATGCGTTCATTGGATGCAGTACAACCTCAATGTCCTACTTGTTCAGCGAAACAAGGTGCTGATATGAGTAAATATTCGAAAGAAATGAAAGCTATAATTGAAGCAAGAACACGATAATTACTAATTAATAAATGGAAAATCGAGATACTAAATTAATAAGAGAACAAAAAGAAATTTGTAATAAATATGGATTTGAATTCAGTCCATCAGATTTAAATTTAAAAGTAGGTATATCTGAAAGTGTCAAAGATGGTAAGCAACCAATTCATGCTCTAAGACATCCAACAACAGGAGATACAACTGGTTGGTATATCTGGAGTGGTGATTATTCTGAGGATGATAATTTCTTTAAAGCATTGCATGTAGTTCATTTAAATGAATGGTGTCCACTAATAATGCCATTTTTAGGTTTACCTGCTGGTTGCAGAATTCTTTTAGCTGAAGATGGAAATTACGTGGATGTGTGGGAAGATGATTCCTTATTGAACATATAAGGTAATGTATCAATAGTGTGGTTTTCATTTTTAGAAATTAAAACATATTGATAATCAGAATTTAACTAAATTAAATTTACTTTTAAGGGATGAGTATGATACTCATCCCTTTTGTTTTTAGGCTTTAAAATGCATCAAAAATGAATAATATGAAACTTAGTGTATCAAATGTGTGGTTTACTAGAAAATATTTCAAAATTAGCCCTGACAGGAACGGCATCCTCGCAAAGCGAGATACAGTGGATGGCGGGAGGGATGGTCAAGCAAGGGACAAAACGTGAGCTTCTGAAAACACGACCAACCCGATGACCAATATGTATGATGAGAGTCTTACCTATGACAAGAACGGGAACATACAGTCGTTACAACGTAACGGGGATTTTGATTCGGATATTTATGCCCCGATACAGATAGACGATCTGGTGTATTACTATGATACCGATAAAAAGAATCAACTCCTTAAGGTAACGGATTTCTCGAACAGCCCTAAAGGTTTTAAGGATAATCCCGGTTCTACAGGGCCATATGAGGCAGATGAGACTATCCCTGGAGATGATTATACTTATGATGCTAACGGTAATATGATCTCCGATTTAAATAAAGGAATTAGCAGCATTATATACAATCATCTGAATCTTCCCGTAAAAATAAATTTTGCCAATGGGGATAAAATAGAGTACCTTTATGACGCAGCAGGAAAAAAAATAAGAAAGACACTTAAACAAAATGGTATTGAAACCACTACAGATTATCTGGATGGTTTTCAGTATGTAAATGCCAGACTTAGGTTCTTCCCTCATGCAGAAGGTTATGTGAATGTAGCTTATTGTGATGATTGCCAGACGGAGTATCAGATTCGTTATAACTATGTTTATCAATATAAAGACCACCTAGGCAATATCCGAATGAGTTATGGGGTTGACGAAAAAGAACAGGTTCTTAAGATTATTGAAGAAAACCATTATTATCCTTTTGGGCTAAAGCATTTGCAATACAATACTGGAGAAAACAAATACGAGCCTGATGATCTGAACGAGGAACTAATGAAGCTTAAACAGATGCCTGCCGGCGAGACGTCTTTCTATAAGTATAAATACAATGGCAAGGAATACCAAGACGAGTTGGGGCTTAATATGTACGATTATGGCGCAAGGAATTATGACCCTGCGATTGGTAGGTGGATGAATATAGACCCGCTGGCGGAAGAAATGCGGAGGTGGTCTCCATATAACTATTGTTTCGACAATCCAATGCGATTTGTTGACCCTGATGGGATGGGACCATGGTCTTCGTTACTAAGTAGCGTTACAAATTATACAAAACAAGTTTATGAAGGAGCTAAAGAAAATGTGAAACAATTAGCATCTGTAAAAACTTTAGTTAGCTTGGCTTGGCCATCTATGTCTATGATGACATCATCAGTTGGAACAAACCCAAAAGAAGCATTAAAATCAGTTGCTAAAACATTGGTTAAAGCAAGCCTGCCCGGAATATTGAGAAATGCAACTCATGATCCTAAAGCACTTGGAAGTACAGCGGTTGATTTTGTAATTTTTGCTGCAACAGATCGAATTATAGCAGCTAATGCACCAAAAGCTCTTGCAACAACTGAAACAACAAGCACTGTTGTCGAAAGTGCTCCCAAATCTATTGCACCAGCGACAAATGAGATATATAGCAGACCAAAAAATGCTACTACTCCTGCGCAAAGGGCTTCTGTTCAAGGTGAAGCATGTGTTGATTGTGGCAATACAGCTCCTACAATGGTTGCTGACCATAAGACTCCATTGGTTCAGGAACACTATGAAACAGGAACAATTGACCTTGAGAATATGCGTTCATTGGATGCAGTACAACCTCAATGTCCTACTTGTTCAGCGAAACAAGGTGCTGATATGAGTAAATATTCGAAAGAAATGAAAGCTATAATTGAAGCAAGAACACGATAATTACTAATTAATAAATGGAAAATCGAGATACTAAATTAATAAGAGAACAAAAAGAAATTTGTAATAAATATGGATTTGAATTCAGTCCATCAGATTTAAATTTAAAAGTAGGTATATCTGAAAGTGTCAAAGATGGTAAGCAACCAATTCATGCTCTAAGACATCCAACAACAGGAGATACAACTGGTTGGTATATCTGGAGTGGTGATTATTCTGAGGATGATAATTTCTTTAAAGCATTGCATGTAGTTCATTTAAATGAATGGTGTCCACTAATAATGCCATTTTTAGGTTTACCTGCTGGTTGCAGAATTCTTTTAGCTGAAGATGGAAATTACGTGGATGTGTGGGAAGATGATTCCTTATTGAACATATAAGGTAATGTATCAATAGTGTGGTTTTCATTTTTAGAAATTAAAACATATTGATAAT
>CAMFLD010000066.1 GCA_945957245.1 uncultured Flavobacterium sp.
ACCTACCCACTGCATATCGTCGGCAGCGTCAGATGTGTATAAGAGACAGATTATAAGTAGCATCCGAAAGACGATTTTGTATCAGCGTAACTTCCTCAGTCATGGCCAGAATTACTTTTTCTTCTTCAGAATAAAGGTTATCTACTTCATCCCAAGCATTTAACAGATTGATACGTTGTTCTGAAATTCCCATTTTACGGGCATCTTTAGTATGCATGTTGATACAGAAAGCACAACCGTTGATTTGAGAAGCCCTGATTTTTATGAGTTCCTTGTGTACCGGATCCAGCGAAGTGGATGCTATGTAGTTTTCAATGCCCATCAAAGCTTTATAAGCCTCAGGTTCTGTTTTTAAAATGTTTACTCTAGTGTTCATTTTGATTGTTTTTAAAGTTCATGACAAAGTTCCGTCACGCTCATTTAAAAAATCTTGAACTACTTCAAGAAATCAGGCTAAACTTTCCCTGCTCTGATTTTACTCAGAAATTCTGCTGAACAATCTAAATAAGAAGCCAGCATATATTGAGGAATACGCTGAATAAATTCAGGCTGTAGCGTGCTGAAATGTCGGTAACGCTCTTCTGCTGACTGTGTATAAAGATATTTGATGCGCATCTGGGACGCCGCTAAAGATTTTTGTAACATCAGCCGAAAATAGCGTTCCATTTTGGGAACAAGAAGCAATAATTCTTCAAACCTGCTTTTTTCAAGTATTAATACTTCGGAGTTTTCAACCGTCTGAATATAGAAATCGCTAGGTTTCTGATTCTGAAGACTCATATGGTCAGTAATCCACCAGTTTTCGATAGCAAACTGTAACGTTTGTTCTCCTCCTTTTTCATTGATAATAAAAATGCGAAGACAGCCTTTAAGGACGAAATAGTAAGTCGTACAGGTTTGCCCTTCTTCCAATAGTAATGTTTTCTTTTTGAAACTGTCTTCCGTGAAAAAGGAAAGCACGTTTTCAGCTTCGAAATCATCAATGGTTACAAATCTTCTTATATGTTCAATAAGCTGGCTCATTAGACAAATATAGTAAAAAAGGCACTCCTGAATGGGGAATGCCTTTCTCTTTAACTATAGACTATAATTGAAGTTAACACTCCACCGATATTGTGCCTCTACCCTTCCGGCAGATAAATTCTGATTTATAGGAAGCATCAAATTAGCACCTAATGAAAGCTTGTTTTTTCCTATTTCAAAACCAACTTTACTAAACAGTATATCACCCGAAGTTTTCCTTACAATCTCAGAATACTGTCTGTTACTGCCATAAACTTCACCGGCAATACCTAACTGGGGAGCTACGGAATATTTTCCTTTTTCAAACAAATAGAAAAAAGTACCGGAATAGTTAAACTGATTTCCAAACTGATAGTGCTTGCTGTTTTCTGTCTTGAAAATATAATTGAGCATCGTATTAAATCCCAGACTTTTGTGTCTTATGATATACTCAGTCGCTAAAAGATAGTCCCAACTGCCTGTTCCAATTTGAAAGCTTGGATTTACCGCTCCGGCATTAGCTTCATTGAATTTTCCTGTCGGTGCTTTCACTCCGCCTCCTAAATGTAAAGTGTGGGCAAAAAAAGTACTATCCTTGTGGGTTTGGTATAACTGATACATTCCAAGTACGGTAATATCACCTATTCCGTCAATGGACTGATTTCCGGTAGCTGTACCTTTATCGTGAAAATGATAAGGAACTAATGCCGAAACCTGAATTTTCTTTGTCACCGGAACTCGGGTCCATACCTGAATGGTATTAAAATTTTCTTCGTACCAAGGCGAATTGCTGTACAATCCATCAGTGCTTCTATATTTCTGATTGAAATAGCGTATTCCGACAAAATTGGAGTTGAGCATTGAAGCAAACCCCATACTTCCTCCACTGGCAGAACAGCCACAGGCATCGCATTTGCCATTGCCCTTGGCAGCTAATCCTTGGAAATGGAATATAATTAGTAATAAGATTATGAATCTTTTCATTATTATTTAATTTTCTGAAAACCTAGGATCGGTCAGATACTGGTCATCGGTTAATGTTTTGAGAAATGCTATGATTTTTGTTTTCTCATCAGCAGTTAGCGGAATTCCTAAGGTGCCATTATTTTTCAATGCCGGATCCAACGTTGGAGAATCTACAATACCGGAACTGTAATGATTTAAGACAGCATCCAGACTCAAAAATCTTCCATCATGCATGTAGGGCTTTGTTTTTTCTACATTCCGCAAACTTGGTACTTTAAATTTGTATTTATCTGCTTCATTCAGTGTAACCCTATAACGTCCTATGTCATTTACAATCGGATTTACTGCTAATCCATTATTCCTGAATGAATTGTCAGTGAACAAATCGGTAGCATGGCATTGGGCACACTTCTGATTGAATATAGCATAGCCATCCAGCTCTTCCTGTGTAAGTGTTCCGCCCGATTCATTTCTTCTGTACTTATCGAATCTGGAGTTGGATGAAGTAACCATAACCAGAAACTGCCCCATAGCCTTGAGCATGTTTTCGGTATTAATAGGTTTGCCCGGAAAAGCCGCTGCGAATAATCTTTTGTATTCTGAATCAGCATTCATCATAGCCACAATCTGATTGAAACTACCGTTCATTTCAATAGGATTTGTAATTGGAATAATCGGTTGCAGGTTCAAATGTTCAGTAGCACCATCATACATAAATGAAGTTTGGTAAGCCAAATTCTGTATGGATGGCGAATTACGTGTTCCCGTTTGTCCGTTTACTCCCTGACTTACCGTATGTCCGTGATGCGTAAAAGCATTAATCTGTTCATGACAGAATCCACAGGAAATAGTACCATCAGAAGATAATCTTCCATCATAAAAAAGTTTCCTGCCCAGTTCAAAGCCTTTTTGCGTAATAGGATTACCTGCAAAATCATAAGTGGGCTGAGGAAAATTGGATGGTACTTTAAATTCTAATGGAACATCAACATAATGATCATCATTGTCCGTACAACTCCACCATAACGGTAAAATGAGCAACAATAGATATTTCGTATTCATTGCTTAAATTTTTTTAATAAAAAGCAACCAGAATTAAATCCAGTTGCTTTTTAGTTAAAACTAGTCGTTATGAACATGGTTTACAGAGAACATTTGTGATAAGTTTGCCGTAATCAAAGGCAAATTATCGCCACTCATAATCATGGCACCCATACCTCCCATATTGTTGTCGGTGAGTTTGATTTTGTTAGTACCATCAATAATTTTAGATACGTCAGCAAAAAGATGCACATCCGGAGTAATGTTGGTGCGGATTAAGGCTTTATCCGGGAAATCAAGTGTTACACTGGTATAGTTGTAATTGGCTCCCGATTTTCCTGTATGCACCATAAACGGTGTTGCTGTGGTAACTGTTGATGAAGTAAAGTCCCCTTCAAAAAGCAGGTGTTTGTAACCGGCACTCCAAGTCCAGGCCATATTTTCAGCCTGAGCAGCAGCAAAGAAATCGCCCTGCACGGTTTCACCTAAATTGTACTGCGCTTCATCCACTCCGATTCCGAATTTGATTTTAGTATAATTACCTGCCGGAATATTTTCAAGTTCCAATACATGAGTAGCAGTATTGGCCTCGCTTACAATAAAGTAACTCTGTGATTTTGGGTAAACAAACACAGTTCCGTCCTCTTTAGTCAGCTCAATATTGCTGATAATATACTTAACATCAGAAATATGTAATGTTTCTCCCTGCGAAGTAACATTGGCCTGAGTATTCAGTATCAAATCACTGCTTCCAAATACGTTATCAAATTCTACGTCTATTTTTCCGGTTCCGGTTATTGCATTATCATCCTTAGAACATGATGCCAATACAAGAGTTGCTGCCATTACGGCAATTATATTTTTAAATTGAATTTTCATTTTTGATTATATTAAAAGTTATGCAAAGCAATACCAACGGATCAACAATCCGGGCATGCAACAATAGTTTAAAGGCACTCATGAATATACATAAGGCCTAACAAATATTCATTATGCTAACTTTTGCGGAGGACGTAACAGTGCGGTAAGGTGCCCATTCAAAACAGGCTTTGTTGTAGTATAAAAATCATTGTATGTAATGGCAACAGGAAAAGTAATCCACTGCCATTGGGTTTCCATTTCAATAAAAGTATCAAGGTCTTTTATTTTAAGTACAGCGATAGGGAGTTTGTTGTTTTCAGCCTCTTCTTCTGCCGCTTTTTTGAGTTGACGGTAAAGCTGACATTTACCGTTGCAATGCATCATCGGTTTAAAACGGTTGATACATTCGGTTTTGGCTATTTTATCTCTGTTGACTTGCCAATACCCAATGTACCCCGCCTGGTAAAAAGGTTGCCAGAGGAGTGCGATCAAAAATGATATGGCAAAAAATGCTTTCAAATCAAGCGCAAATTTAGGGAATAATCAGAAAGTGGAAGCTAAAATCCAATTTTTTTAACCGAAATTTTTCTGAGGCAATTTTCCGGTATTCATAAAAATCCGGGGAAACAATTTCGCAATTCTTAAAAAAATTTATTTTTTCAAAAAATGCCTTACCTTTAGCATCCAGAATTTTGACATTTATTTATAATGAAAACAACCATGAAACTATTTTATTACGTGATTCCAATTTGTTTATTCTCCATCAGCCAAAGTACTGCGCAGGAGGAACGGAAAAATCCTCTTTTGACTGACTTTAACGTTCCTGTTGAATATGCAAAAGTGACATCGAAAGATGTAGAACAGTATGCCAAAAATACTGTGGCTGATATCAGCACCATGATAGCTTCTATTAAAAAACAGAAAACACCTAATTTCACGAATATATTTGTAGCTCTGGATGATATTAGAAATAAAACTAATACAACGAGCAACATCTGTTTCATGTTGTATTGGGTTTCTACAGATGAGGCAACACGTAATAAAGGTTTGGCGGGTTACCAATTATTAGATTCCCTTTCTACCAGCCTGTATTCGGATAAGGAAATATACACTAAAATGAAAGCTGTTAAAGCATCGCCGGAATACAATCAGCTTAAAGAAAACAGAAAACTTTTGGTGGACCAGATGATGCAGGGCTTCGAGCAATCTGGTGTAAATCTTAGTGATGACAAAATTCAGAAATTCAAAAAACTGACTCAGGAAATCAGTGAACTGTCCTCGACTTATGCAACTAATATGAATTCGTCTAACGAAACACTCATCTTTGAAGAAGCAGCAATGGCGGGCATTCCTGATGATTTTAAGAATAAATATAAAGTAGCCAACCGTTACGAAATTCCGGTAATCAATTCTACCAACGAACCGATGATGAACAATGCCTCTGTTGAAGCTACCCGCAGGTCATTCTACTTTATGTTCAATAACAGAGCTGCAGCAAAAAACATGACTGTTTTGGATCAAATGGTAAAAAAGCGTGATGAATTGGCTAAACTTCTGGGCTATTCAAGTTTTGCCGCTTATAATTTGGTTCCTAAAATGGCCAAAAATCCTCAAACTGTATGGAAATTTGTCAACGACCTGATTGCACTTTCAAAAGACAAAGCAAAAACCGATTTAAAACAATTGGAAGATGTCAAGAAAGCTGAGAATCCGGATGATCCAACGGCAACGCTTGAGCCTTGGGATATTGGTTACTATAAAAACCAAATCCTAAAAAAGGAATACAATGTCAACAGTGAAGAACTCAGAGCGTATTTCCCAATGGATAAATGCCTTAACGGACTGTTTACCATTTACCAGAAATTACTGGGACTTGAATTCAGAAAAGTTAAAAATGCTTCTGTTTGGCATGAGGAAGTTGAAATGTATGAAGTATATGAAAACAACAAATTAAAAGGAAGATTCTATCTTGATTTATTCCCAAGACCTAACAAAGAAACGTGGTTTTATGGGGTAAATATGATTTCAGGAAAACAGACTGATAAAGGTTATGAAATTCCAACAGCAATGCTGTTAGGTAACTTTACAAGACCCACCAAAGACTTACCGTCATTACTAAGTCATAAAGAATTAAATACGCTATTCCACGAATTTGGGCATATTATGAACATGATGTCTTATACTGGTGAATTCTGCACGCAGTCAGAATCAAAAGCAGATTTTACCGAAGCAATGTCGCAGATTTTTGAAAATTGGACTTGGGATTATAGTATTCTCAGTTCGTTTGCCCAAAACTACAAAACAGGTGAAGTATTGCCTAAAGCAACATTTGACAACATGGTCAAAGCTAAAAATTTAGCTTCAGGATTTAATGCTATCAATTCGTTGAGAAAATGTCTTTATGATATGAATCTTTATGATAAATATAATGCCGCAGCTCCTGTTTCTACCGATAAGCTTTGGCAGAATATCGATGAGCAGTTAGGCATCATGCCGTTGTACGTTGAAGGAACACATCCGCAGGCAAGCTGGATTCATATCAACACTCACCCTGTTTATTATTATGGTTATTTATGGTCTGAAGTTTATGCTAAAGATATGTTTACCGAGTTCAAGAAAAATGGACTTACCGATACTAAAACCGGAGTGCGTTACCGTGAGCTGATTTTGTCTAACGGAACCCAACGTGATATTGTTAAAGCTGTGGAAGAATTCTTGGGAAGACCTTCTAACAATGAAGCCTACATCAAAGGGCTTGGATTATAAATTAAAATAATGCTTCATTTCAGTGCCAAAATAGAACTAATCGGAATCAATCCTTTTGTATTTGTCCCTGAAAAGATATTGACAGAAATTTTTACCAAAGCAGGTAAGACGAAAGGAAGTATTCCGGTGCATGGCACTATAAATGACAAACCCTATAAACAAACTTTGGTTCGCTATAGTGGTGCATGGCGGCTGTATATCAATATGATCATGCTCAAGGATTCTCCAAAAAGAATTGGCGAAACGATTGCAGTCGGAATTGCTTTTGATACATCAGACCGAACTATAGCGCCACATCCGGCATTAGTAGTAGCATTGGAACAAAATACTGACGCTAAAAAGGTTTTTGAAAGCCTTACACCTTCACGTCAAAAGGAAATCGTGAGGTATATTGCCAACCTGAAAACAGAAGAAAGCATTACCAAAAATATTGAAAAAGTTCTGGGACATCTTAAGGGACAAAACAAATTTGCGGGACGTGAATAAAACATAATTATGAACCGAATTTACAGCATCGCTTTTCTATTGGGATTCTTCATGTGTCATTTTGTTTGGGGGAATCACAGTGAGTTTTTGCTTAAAATGCAGTACGAATTACTCTTTAAATCCAAAGATACTTCATTGCTACACCCACTAATTATTGCTCCCGCTATTGGAGAATTAGTTCTTTTGATTTCGTTATTTAAACCTAAAAAAAAGCTAATCCTTTTCGGAATGATATTACTCGCCATGCTGGTATTATTTGTTTTCCTGGCGGGAATATTTGGAGGACAAACCAAAATGATTGTATCGACCTTGCCGTTTATTCTTACCTCATTGAGTTTTATCCGTAATTACAAAAAGCTCGATTAGGATAATTTTCTGCTCAATTTTACTATTCGAACTGCTAAATCAGAATTCCCTATCTTTGCAGCGCATGGAATCGCCTAATGATTCCAATGGTGAAATAACAGACAAGCGACATGAGCACTTTTGAGCAATTCAATCTACCGAAATCATTACAAAAAGCCATCGATGAACTGGGACTGGTTACACCTACTCCTATTCAGGAAAAATCATTTTCGGTAATTATGTCAGGACGTGATGTTATGGGAATTGCGCAAACAGGAACCGGTAAAACCTTTGCCTATCTTTTACCCCTATTAAAGCAATGGAAATTTGTCGCTACAGATACGCCAAGAGTAGTAATCATGGTTCCTACCCGTGAACTTGTAGTTCAGGTTGCCGCCGAAGTAGAAAAACTTACACAGTACATGTCTGTACGTGTTTTAGGCGTTTATGGAGGTGTCAACATCAATACACAGAAAACAGCTGTTTATCAGGGAGTAGATATTCTGGTGGGAACACCGGGTCGTATTATGGATTTAGCACTCGATAATGTAGTTCGTTTCGACAGTCTGCAAAAACTGGTTATTGACGAATTTGATGAAATCCTGAATCTTGGATTCCGTTTTCAGGTAACTTCGATACTAACCATGATTCGAAATAAGCGTCAAAACATTCTTTTCTCTGCTACGATGACTGATGAAGTCGATGAAATGCTTGATGAGTATTTTGATTTCCCCGAAGAAGTTTCATTGGCACCAAGCGGAACACCCTTGGAAAAGATTGAGCAGTTAGGTTATAAAGTGCCCAACTTTCTGACCAAAATCAATCTGATTGCCGAATTGCTGATGGATGAAGCTTTTGAAAGAGTTTTACTTTTTGTAAATAATAAAAAAACAGCCGATTTACTTGCGGATAAACTGGAAGAAGTTTATCCGGATCAATTCGGAATTATTCATTCCAATAAATCGCAGAATTACCGTCTGCAAACGATGGAAGCTTTCCGTAATTCCGAAATACGCGGCATTGTAACTACTGATGTGATGGCTCGTGGTTTGGACATTTCCGATATCAGTCATGTTATTAATGTGGAGTTTCCTGAAATTCCGGAACAATATATCCACCGTATCGGGCGTACAGGACGTGCTGATAAATCAGGTATTGCGATAAGCCTTGTGAGTCCGAGAGAAGAAGAAATCATGATTGAAGCTGAAATGCTGATGGAAAAGGAAATTACTTTTATTCCTATGCCGGAAAATGTTGTGATTGCGGAACGTTTGTTAGAATGGGAAAAGGATAAAAAGAAAAAAATGAAATTCCTTTTGCCCAAACCGAAACTTGAAGGCGGAGCCTCATTCCATGAAAAGAAAGACAAAAACAAGAAAGTGAATTTAGGAGGACCTTCTAAAACCAAGAAGAAAACATCCAGTTCGGTTAACCGGAATATCCTTAAAAACAGAGCCGCCAAAAGAAAGAAAAAGTAGTTATTAGTGTGCATTAGTTAAAAAGGAAATCTTTTAAAAAATCTGAACTCTTTTTACTATTTTTGACAAATCGAAATTCGTAATGCAGTTTAAACATCCAGAAGTACTTTATTTTCTCTTTTTATTGGTAATCCCAATCCTGGTACATTTATTTCAATTACGCCGTTTCAAGAAAGAATATTTCACCAACGTACAATTCCTAAAAGAGCTTTCCATTCAAACCCGCAAAAGTTCGACCATCAAAAAATGGCTGTTGCTTTTAACCCGTTTGATGCTGCTAACTTTCCTGATACTGGCCTTTGCTCAACCGTTTTTTGCTGCTAAGGACAGCGTGAAAAATACTAACGAAATGTACATTGTTCTGGACAATTCCTATAGTATGCAGGCCAAAGGAAAGAAGGGTGAATTACTAAAACGTGCGGTTCAGGACTTATTAGAACACACTCCGGAAGCTCAGAATTTCTCTCTGATAACCAATTCAGAAAGCTATTGGAACACCGATATCAAATCGATTCAAAAGGATTTGCAAAATCTTAAATACAGTGCTTCTCCTTTCAGGCTTGACAATCTGATTGCTAAAATCAATGCCCGCAAATCAGCTTTTAATAAAGATATTATTGTAATCACAGATGCCGTTGGTCTCGAGGAAAAACAAACGAATGGCTTCAGAAAAGAAGACAATGTTTATTTTGTAATTCCCGAAGCAGAACAGAAAAACAATATCTCGGTTGATAGCGTTTATATCAACCAGAATCTGGATAGTTTTTATGAAATTGGAATAAAGTTAACTGCCAATGGCGGAGAATTTAAAGAAGTTCCTATTGCGCTTTACAATAAAAATAAACTGGCTGCCAAAACGTTAATCAATTTTGAAAACCGACAAAAAACCATCAACTTTACTATCCCTAAAGACTGTCTCTTATACACATCTGACGCTGCCGACGAAATGCAGTGTGTAGTTGTGG
>CAMFLD010000067.1 GCA_945957245.1 uncultured Flavobacterium sp.
GAGTAGATGTTTTTATCCCCATATATTCCGTCAAGATAATCAACACCAATTTCCATATTATTACCTTTATAAGAAGGGGCAATGCGTTCGCGGTCTTTGTCAATTTCACAAACAAAAGTATTAGTCATTCCCAGCGGATCAAAAATCATCTCTTTCATCGCCTGAGGATATTTCAGTCCGGTAACCTTCTCAATAACCAGCGCCAGCATTGCATAATTGGTATTGCAGTAGCTGAAATGCGTATCGGTTTTAGTTTCCTGTTCAATGTTTTTGTCAACCATTACCTTTACAATATCTTCATTGGTAAGTGTTATATGCTTGTCCCAGTTGCCTTTGTCTGTAAAGTAGGCATAGTTTCTCATGCCACTACGGTGGTTGAGTAAAGTTTGAATGGTTACATCTGGATAAGGGAAGTTGGTTATAATTGTATTTACCTTTTGGTCAAGACTAATTTTCTTGGCATCAATCAGCATAAGAACAGCTGTGGCAGTAAGTACTTTACTCACTGAGGCTATATGCAGGGGCATGTTTTTATCAATCATTTCGCCTGTTCTTTTATTGGCGAAGCCCATATAATTCTCATAAATAATCTGCCCGTTTTTAGCCACCAAAAAAGCTACATTATCATTTTTCTCAGACCATATCTTTTCAAAAAAACGACTTACGCCATATTTCTTGTCATTAATATATTCCTGGGTGAGTTTGGGCATTTCTTCCTGTAGCGGCATCATTACGGGGAGCCCGTCTTTATTTACTTTAATTACACCATCTTCCGTTTTTTCCTGTTTGGAACAGGATAAGGTTGATAATAAAACAATGGCAATCAGGATTCTATGTAGGGCTATTTTAAATGTCATTATTAGGGTATTGAGAATCTCAAATATAAGTAATCATTAAAAGTATAAAATAACTTTTCAGGAAAGCTATTAACACGTTTTCCACAACTAATTTTTAACACAAAAGCGAGACATTTCCCATCAAAAAAAAACATCCTGTTATTTTTAAGGAAAAAGCTTTGAAATCGATTTCGTAGCTACTACTTTTGGCGCAAAATTAATTTGCCCTATGCGATTCGGAATAATAAAAGAAAGAAAGAACCCACCCGACAGAAGAGTAGTTTTTACACCCGAAGAACTTGTACGCCTTAAGAATGAGCATCCTGAAGCTGTTATCAGGGTGGAAAGTTCTGATATCCGTGTTTTTAATGATGATGCTTACAGAAACCTTGGAATAGAAGTAGCTGATGATATTTCAGATTGTGATGTTTTCTTTGGTGTTAAGGAAATTCCGGTTGATTTTCTGATTCCTAATAAAAAGTACTTTTTCTTTTCCCATACGATAAAAAAACAACACCATAATCAAAAACTGCTCAGGGCCATTCTGGACAAAAACATAGAGCTTTATGACCATGAAACTATCGTTGATGCTAATAACAGAAGACTGATAGGTTTTGGACGCTATGCCGGAATCGTAGGAGCTTACAACGGCTTTAGGGCTTTCGGTATTAAGTACGATATGTTTAACATTGCTAAAGCTGAAACCCTTCAGACCAAGGAAGATTTAGTGGCCAGACTTAAGAGACAGGTTTTGCCTAATATTAAAGTCGTTCTCACCGGTCATGGAAAAGTAGGGATGGGGGCTAAGGAAATGCTGGATGCCATGAAAATGAAGCAGGTTTCCCCAGATGACTTCCTTAACAAAGTGTATACCCAACCCGTTTATACTCAAATTGATGTTTTAGACTACAACAAACGTATTGACGGCACAAAAGTAACGAGCAACAAGGACTTTTACCAACACCCGGAAGCCTATACTTCCGATTTTGAACGTTTTACAAAAGTAGCGGATATCTTTATGGCAGGCCATTTCCACGGAAATGGTTCTCCGGATATTCTAACCAGGGAAATGCTCAATGCCCCCAATAATAAAATAAAAATCGTAGCAGATATCTCGTGTGATGTAGAAGGTCCTATTGCCTGTACTGTTAGATCATCAACCATTGCAGATCCCTTTTACGGTTATCTGCCAAGTTCAGGAGAAGAAGTTCCTTATACACATCCGGGGGCTATTGTAGTAATGGCGGTTGATAACCTTCCGTGTGAACTACCAAAAGATGCGAGTGAGGGATTTGGCGAAATGTTTATGGAACATGTTATACCGGCTTTCTTTAATGGAGATAAGGACGGAATCTTAGCCAGAGCCAAAGTAACTGAAAATGGAAAATTAACACCAAGATTTGCCTACCTTCAGGATTATGCTGATGGAAATGTTGTTCACACTTAATACTAAATTTACGTTGATAACTATATAATAATCCCGACAGAGTCGGGATTATTTGTTTTTAAAAAAGTTGTTATATTTAGCAAAATTAAATCAAATGAAAAGAATCACATTACTTGGATTGTTGTTTCTTACACTACACATCCATTCACAAACTCTTCAATCGCCCTCAAAAGAAATTACACTTAAATTTTCATTGTCGACTGACGGCAGGCCAACTTATGAGGTTGCTTATAAAAACAAACCTGTTGTCCTTCAGAGTAATTTGGGAATTTACCTAAAAAATGATACTGCTTTGGCTTCTAATTTTTCAGTTACGGATGCTAAAACTGCTACTTTCAATGAGACATGGCATCCCATTTTAGGAGAGCAATCTAACATTATTAATAATTACAACGAACTTAAAGTTTCCCTGACACAATCTGGGTCTAACCGAAAGATGGATATTGTGTTCCGGGTTTATAATGAAGGGGTAGCATTTCGATATGAATTTCCAAAACAACCGAACCTGAATTATTTTATTGTTTCAGATGAAAAATCCGAATTTAAATTAGCAGGTGACCACAAGGCTTTTTGGCTTCCTGGGGATTTTGACAGTCAGGAATATGCTTATAACGAAACCAAACTTTCCGAAGTTAATACCGAAAAAATCGACAAAAATAACGGTATCGGCCTGAAAAGTATTTTCAGCAAATATGGTGTACAATCCCCTTTAATGATGAAATCAGCTGATGGGTTATATATCAATATTTTTGAAGCGGCGGTGGTGAACTATCCTGTTATGCATTTAGATTTGAATCCAATAGCCTACACATTGACATCCCATTTAGTGCCCAATGCTATTGGAGATAAGGCTTATCTTCAGGCGCCCTGCAACACACCCTGGAGAACTATTATGGTAAGCAGTGATGCCCGGGATATTGTAGGTTCAAAAATGATACTGAATCTGAATGAGCCTTGTAAAATAGAAGATACTTCCTGGATCAAACCTATGAAATACGTAGGTGTATGGTGGGAAATGCATGTAGGTAAATCTACTTGGGATTATGCCGGTTCCCAAAATGCCCAAAACGCCGCCGATGGTCAGTTAAAACCAACAGGTAAACACGGAGCAACAACTGAAAATACCAAACGCTATATTGATTTTGCCGCCAAAAACGGTTTCGATGGTGTACTGGTTGAAGGATGGAATGTAGGATGGGAAGACTGGTTTGGTAATTGGAAAGAAGATGTATTTGATTTTACTACACCATATCCTGATTTTAATCTGAAAGAAGTTACAGATTATGCTAAGTCTAAAGGAATCAAAATGATTATGCATCATGAAACTTCCGGCTCCGTGGCTAATTATGAAAGGCATTTAGACAGGGCACTGAATCTGATGAAGGAATATGGATATCCGGCGGCAAAATCAGGATATGTAGGACGTATCATTCCACGAGGAGAATTCCATGACGGACAAACTATGGTGAATCATTTTAATTTTGTAGCCCGCAGATTTGCAGATTATAAACTGATGATTAACTCCCATGAAAGTTCAAGGCCAACAGGCTACAGCCGGACTTATCCTAACTATATTGCTGCGGAAGCTGCACGGGGTAATGAATTCAATGCCTGGAGTATTGGAAATCCGCCTATGCATGAAACTATTTTGCCATTTACAAGATTGTTGGGAGGACCAATGGATTATACACCTGGAATTTTTGAAATCAAAATGAGTGCTTATGATCCTAAAAAAACCGAGCAGGTACACACTACTTTAGCTAAACAACTGGCTCTGTATATAACCATGTATTCGCCATTACAAATGGCAGCCGATTTACCTGAGAATTATGAGAAACACATGGATGCATTCCAATTCATAAAAGATGTGGCTGTGGATTGGCAGGATTCTAAATATTTAGAAGCAGAACCGGGAGATTATCTTACTGTAGCCCGTAAAGATAAGCATTCTGAAAACTGGTTTTTGGGAGCTATTACTGATGAAAATGCCCGTGATACCGAAATAAAACTGGATTTTCTTTCGCCTGATAAAAAATACAAAGCCATTATATATCAGGATGGTAAGGATGCTGATTGGAAGAATAATCCAAAATCCTATGTTATAAAAACTATACAAGTCACATCAAAGTCAAAAATTAAATTACATTTGGCTCAAGGCGGTGGGGCAGCTATTTCCTTCCAGCCGATTAATTAAACCTAACCAACCAAAACCTAATTTATGAGTACACAAAATTTAAAGACCAACTGGGCTCAGTTCATTCCTCTGGCTTCAGTATTTTTCTTTTGGGGATTTGTTGCTGCTAGCAATGATATTTTAATTCCTGTTTTCAAAAAAGCATTTAATTTATCACAGGGCGAGAGTCAACTGGTATCGGTGGCTTTTTATGTAGCTTATACAGTAGGGTCCATTATTTATATGATTATTTCCTATCTGACGAAAGGAGATTTAATCAACAGAATTGGGTATAAAAACTCTTTAGCTTTAGGATTGGGCATTTCAGCATTAGGGACATTATTATTTTATCCTGCGGCTAATATGCATTCTTTTCCTTTAATGCTTTCCGGGTTGTTCACTGTGGCACTTGGTTTTTCCTTGCAGCAAACGGTGGCAAACCCACTAGCGATTGCGTTAGGCCCCATAAATACAGGTTCTCAACGACTAACGTTAGCAGGAGGGATAAATAATCTGGGCACCACTATCGGCCCTTTGATTGTAAGTTTTGCAATTTTTGGAGCAGTTACTTCGCCTAATACAGAGATGAGTATTGAGAGTGTAAAAATTCCTTATTTAGTTTTAGGAGCCGCTTTCCTTGTGGTAGCTGTTTTACTAAAACTTTCTTCAATTCCGGAAAAACCAGAAGCAGTGGCAGAAGATCATAATAAAGAACAAAGCAGTAAAAATTCAGCATTACAATTTCCACAACTGATTTTGGGTATGATTGGTATCTTTGTTTATGTAGGTGTAGAGGTTTCTACAGCAAGTAACCTCCCTGCTTACATGGAAAAAAATCTACATTTTTTAACCAAAGATGTGGCTCCATTCATTTCGCTGTATTGGGCAAGTCTTATGATTGGTCGTTGGACAGGAGCTGTTGAGGCTTTTACTGATAATATGAGTACCCAAAAAATACTACGTTTTGTTGCACCTTATCTGGCTTTCGGAGTATTTCTTGGAGTAAACAAGTTCATGAACCATGATTTGACACCATTTTATGTTTATGCTTTAGTAATCTTAGTATTGATTGCAGCTGATATGGCGAGCAAAGGAAATCCTGCAAGAATGTTGCTGATTTTCTCTTTTATGGGAATTCTGGCTTTATTAATTGGAATGGGGACCAGTGGTATGGTAAGTGTTTATGCCTTTACCAGTGTTGGTTTATTCTGCAGTACGCTTTGGCCTTGTATCTTTACATTAGCAATAAGCGGATTAGGAAAACATACCAGTCAAGGAAGCAGCTTTTTGATTATGATGATTATGGGAGGTGGAATAATAAGCTGGCTTCAAGGTTATATAGCAGATATGACTAATATCCACATAAGTTATATGGTTGGAGTTGTTTGTTTTGCCTATTTGGCTTTCTATGCATGGAAAGTTAGTGGAATTCTTAAAAAACAGGGGATTGATTTTGATAAAAAAGTTAGTGGCGGACATTAAGAATATAAAAAAAACACATTAAATAAAAATCAAAAATCCCGCTTTTTACAGCGGGATTTTCTTCATCAAAACCTAACCAATCAATCTCAACCTAACCTAACTTTATTTTCTTTCATTATTACTTGTTTCTTTGTCATCTTCAATTTTGGCTTTCGTACCATCAGCTTTGTAATAGTAGTAATCGTTGCCATTGTAGTTTGACGCAGCATAATTGTAATCGTAATTATAATTATAATTATAATTATAATCATTATAGTTATATGCATAACCAGAGTTATTATAACCTTTGATACGTCCAATAGTGTCTACTATTTCACCTCTTCGGTTGTATATAATCCGCATACCACCAATTTGTACCAATGCCATTCTGTTGTATCTCATATATACTGAACCAATTCGGCTTACACGATCCATATTGTCATAATTGATAAAGGTGTTACCAACTCTTCTCACTCTTCCATAACTATCCTGTTCGATACGCACACCATAATTTGGTGTTCTCCTTGAAGTCACTTCGGCAACTCTTTTTCCTGCTCCTTTATAGTAGTAATCTCCTTGGCTATCATCTGGACGGGTATTGAAATCAAATTCACCATTTGGAAAAACGAAAAACTCAATTCCACGCTCTGTAAATGATATAGGCTCGTCAAAGCTATATCTTGTAGTTCTCTCTTCACCGGAATTTTTGATTAATCCCTGCGCATTAGCTGCTACACTTCCAACCATTAAAATACTGGTCGCTAAAAAAGTAATTGTTTTCATAATCATTCAATTTTGAGTCTTTTGCTTACTCTTTCGATTTTCAGCTTCTTCGAACAAATTCTGTTTGTTGGTAGGTATATTCCAAACGGTGTGCCAATAGCTGTAAATCATTTCTTAAGATTTGATTAATACCTAATAACTATAAGGTTACCAGTGGTTTATAAAGGTATTTTTTTGCATCAAAATCAATTTTTACATGATTACAGGCCATGTTTTTTCATTACATTTGTTCTCGAAATACCACTTTAACAATCAATTCTAAATGAAAAAAAGCCTACTTCAGTTTTTATTTTTATTATCATTTTCAACAACTATTGGCTACAGCCAGGAATATATTCCATATTATGCTTCGGTAGTTGCTCAATGTTCCCAAACTAATATTACCAATAACCTTACGGCTTATGAATCTCTTGGATTGAAAAGAAGAGGTACGACTTCATTGACCAATACTTTTAATTGGCTCAAATCGAAATATCAAAGTTTTGGATATACCGCAAACCAGATTGAAGAAGACTCTTATACTTATACAGGTTCAACAGCAGTGTGCAAAAATCTGATTGTGACCAAGGTTGGAACTGTTTATCCCAATACTTATGTTATTGTTTGCGGACATTATGATTCAATAGGAGGTACCGGAACTAATGATAACGGAAGTGGTTTGGTTTCGATATTGGAAACAGCCAGATTGTTGAAAGATATTCCAACAGAATATTCTATCAAGTTCATCAATTTTAGCGGGGAAGAAGATGGTTTATATGGCAGTAAACATTATGTAAGTGCTGTTGTAAATGGAACTACTCCAAAAATGGATATTCGTTTAGTGCTTAATCTTGATGAAGTAGGAGGAGTAGCCGGAATGACCAACGATACTATTACCTGCGAAAGAGATCAAAGCAATAGTCCATCTACGAACAACGCTTTATCAGCAACTATGACAGATGAATTGATAACCTGTGTTGGATTATATTCGCCTTTGAATACTTATCTTTCCTATGCTTATGCTTCAGATTATATGTCATTCCAAAGCAATAATGAAATTATCACCGGGCTTTTTGAAACCAATGAAACTACTCACAAACATACTAATACGGATTTACTGATTTATATGGATCCGGTTTATAATTATAATGTTGCTAAAGCCACTATTGGTGCTACAATGCACTTTGCTGTAGCTGCTACTTCTGCTTTGGGTAACGCCGATTTCAATAATGCCAATCAGGTAAGTTTTTTCCCGAGTCCTGCAACCGATACGCTTAATATCAGTCTTGGGTCATTGGCAGAAACCAGGTATACTTTGTCACTGGTTGATTTACAGGGCAAAATTGTTTTAAACAAACAGATCGATAATGCCAATCTGATTGAAACCATTCCATTAGAGGGAATTTCAAAAGGAATGTATCTGGCAGTATTGCAGACAGAAACTAAAAAGATATCAAAGAAAATTATTGTAGAATAAAAAAGCCCCTTTTAAGGGGCTTTTTTTAGCTTTTATAGTTTGTCCTTCAGATAAGGTCCAATTATAGATTTACTATTCTTTGCAATGTCTTCCGGTGTGCCAACGGCCAATAGTTGTCCACCATTTTCACCACCTTCAGGGCCTAAATCAATAATCCAATCGGCACATTTTATAAGGTCAGGATTGTGTTCAATAACAATAATGGAATGACCTTTTTCCAATAAAGCATCAAATGAAGCCAACAGCTTTTTGATATCATGGAAATGCAATCCGGTAGTAGGTTCATCAAATACAAACAATGCTTTTTCTTTGGTTACACCTTTTACTAAAAACGAAGCCAGTTTGATACGCTGTGCTTCTCCGCCGGAAAGGGTAGAAGATGATTGTCCAAGTTGCACATAACCTAAACCAACATCCTGTAAAGGCTGCAGTTTTTGAATGATTTTAGCCTGTTTATATTTGCTGAAAAAAGCAATGGCATCATCAATAGTCATGGTTAGAATATCATCGATGTTTTTTTCTTCAAATGTTACTTCCAGTACTTCTTTCTTAAAACGTTTTCCTCCACAGGTATCACATGGCAGTGAAACATCGGCCATAAATACCATTTCTACATTAATGGTTCCTTCACCTTTACAGGTTTCACATCGGCCTCCATCAACATTAAAAGAGAAATGTTTAGCCTGATAACCTCTTATTTTGGATAGTTTTTCTTTGGCATACAAATCACGGATATCGTCATAAGCCTTGATATAGGTCACAGGATTAGAACGTGAACTTCTACCGATAGGGTTTTGGTCAATGTATTCAATGTTTTTTATATGGGAAAAACTGCCTGTCAGTTCGGTGAATTGCCCTGCTTTGTCTCCAATTCCTTCCAGTTTTTTCTGCATTGCCGGAAAGAGGATTTTTTTTACCAATGTACTTTTGCCGCTACCGGAAACCCCGGTTATTACAGTTAAACTGTCTAAAGGAAACTGGACATCAATATTTTGCAGGTTGTTTTCACGTGCTCCTTTGATTTCAATGAAGTTTTTTGAAACTCTCCGTTTTTTCGGAACAGAAATCTCCAATTTCCCATTTAGGTATTTTGCAGTCAGAGAATCTGATTTTAGTATTTCTGTATAAGTTCCTTCTGCTACTAATTCGCCTCCAAAAGTTCCTGCTTCCGGTCCGATATCGATAATTCGGTCAGCTGCTTTCATAATATCTTCATCGTGCTCGACTACAATTACAGTATTTCCCAGATCACGGAGATTCTTAAGCACTTTAATCAAACGTTCTGTATCTTTCGGATGGAGTCCTATACTGGGTTCGTCCAATATATACATGGAACCTACCAGACTACTTCCCAGCGAAGTAGCCAGATTGATACGTTGGGATTCCCCTCCGGATAAGGTAGCGGAATTTCTGTTAAGCGTCAGGTAATCCAACCCAACATCACTTAAAAAAGCTAACCTGTTGTTGATTTCAATCAACAGTCGCTTAGCTACTTTATTATCATACTCAGAAAGTTGCAATTCATTAAAGAATGGGATTAGTCTTTTAATAGACATATCTACCAACTCCGAGATGGTTTTTTCTCCAACACTAATATAATTGGCTTCTTTACGAAGACGTTTGCCTTTGCATGTAGTACATTTGGTTTTACCTCGGTAACGCGACAGCATTACACCTGTCTCTTATA
>CAMFLD010000068.1 GCA_945957245.1 uncultured Flavobacterium sp.
TAGTATGAGTACTGATACACATAAAATCAGACATAAAAAAACTATTGTTGTATCAAAAGCAACAATACGGAAAAACAATATCCCGGATAGGAATCCAATGAATATTCTGGTCAGAGGGAATCTTAAAATTTTCACATAAATCAATTACGCAAAAATTCAAATAATTGTGGGGATTTATTGTATGACTCTGTTAATCTGCTTGAAAGTCCGGTCATAATAAGACTCCTTCAGCGAGGATATAATTACCCCGCTTTGGGTTGAAGAATGGATAAATTTAATATCATCGCCATTTACCTCTACTATCATACCAACATGGTTAATCCTGTGCTGGCCTCTGTTGATAAAGAAAATTAAATCTCCTTTTTTTGCCGAGTTTATCGAAACAGGAGTGCCTACTTCAGCCATTTCGTATGAGGAACGTGGAAGCGTTATATCAAACTTTTTAAAAGTCGAATACATTAAGCCGGAACAGTCAAATCCGGCTTTTGTTGTTCCGCCGCCTCGATATCCTACGCCCAAATTATCCGAAGCAGCATTTATCAACTGCTCAATTAAATAATTTGATTCACCTTCTTCAATTACAATATCAGTAGCATCCTGCTCATTCAAAACAGAAGTTTTAACAGGTTTTGATGTTTGGGCAACAACCTGTTTGTCGGCATATTCCTTTTGAGGTTTTTTTACTTTTTGTATTGTAGTGTTAGTAGCAACCGGTTTTATGTAGATACCTTTTTTTACTGCTTCTTCTTTCGAAGTAACAATATTCGAAGTTGTCTTACAGGAAGTAAGCAACAAAAGAATTGATATGATAAAAAGGTATTTTTTCAAGAAATTTAATTTTGGCAAAGATAAAAATTTAAAAAACTACGTCAAATCTTTAACAATTAATTTAGCAGTTTTTTCGCTGGCACCAATACCGCCAAGCTTCATTTCGAGAGCATCGTATTTTTGTAATAATGTTTTTCTGTGTTTGTCTTCAAGTAATTTGGAAAGTTCCTTCTTCAGGTTCTTGGGGTTTAGTTTGTCCTGAATTAATTCAGTCACTACTTCTTCATCCATAATAAGGTTTACCAATGAAATGTATTTTAATGTAATTATTCTTTTTGCAATTTGGTAGGAAGCCCAGCTTCCTTTGTAGCAAACCACTTCAGGGACTTTGAATAAAGCCGTTTCTAATGTTGCGGTTCCGGAAGTTACCAAAGCTGCTTTTGCTACACTTAGCAAATCATAGGTTTTATTTGATACGAACTTTACACTTTTGTTTGTGAGGAATTGTTCATAAAAATGATAGTCCTGACTTGGAGCGCCCGCAATAACAAATTGATACTCGGGAAAATCTCCAACAATGCTCAACATAATGCTCAGCATTTTCGAAATTTCCTGTTTACGGCTTCCCGGCAGGACGGCAATTATTGGCTTTTCATCCAGTTTATTTTCTTTTCTGAATGCAGCTTCGTCCGTTTTCATGCGGTTGTGTATGGCATCAATCAAAGGATGTCCAACAAATTCAACAGGAAATTTATGTTTTACTTCGAAAAAATCCTTTTCAAAAGGAAGAATTACAAATAATTTGTCGAAGTCTCTTTTGATTGCGTTGATACGGTTTTCCTTCCAAGCCCAAATTTGTGGGGAGATATAATAATGAGTTTTAATCCCTTTTTGTTTAGCCCATTTGGCAATACGCATGTTAAAACCGGGATAATCAATAAAAATAATAACATCAGGATTGAATTTTTCAATATCAGCTTTACAGAATTTGATATTATTAAGTATCGTTTTGAGATTCATTGCCACTTCTGCAAATCCCATAAACGCTAAATCCCGGTAATGCTTTACCAAAGTTCCGCCAACCTGCTGCATCAAATCTCCTCCCCAAAAACGAATTTCGGCAGTAGGGTCTTCTTTATAAAGTGCCTTCATCAGATTGGAACCATGCAAATCTCCTGAGGCTTCTCCTGCTATGATGTAATACTTCATTTCTTTAAAATTTATAAATCCCAGGAGTTAAGCTGCTGGATGGCGTGATGCGCCGTGAGGTCAAACTGAACCGGAACGATGGAAACAAAACCGTTATTTAAAGCCCATTCATCAGTATCTTCGCCTTTGTCCAAATTGATAAATTCTCCTGTAAGCCAATAATAATCCTTACCATAAGGCGTTTGACGTTTGTCGAATTTCTCCTGCCAGATAGCTTTTGCCTGGCGGCAAATCTTGATTCCTTTAATTTCGTTGGTCTTTAATTTGGGGAAATTGACATTTAAAATTGTCCCTTCGGGTAATTTATTCGATAGTACCTGAAGAGCTATTTTTTTTATGAATGGTTTTACCTGCTCAAAGTCAGCATTCCAGGCATAATCTAACAGGGAGAATCCAATAGCGGGAATGTTTTCGATTCCGGCTTCGACAGCCGCACTCATTGTACCCGAATAAATCACGTTAATAGAAGAGTTGGAACCATGGTTTACCCCCGAAACACATAAATCGGGCTTTTTTTTGAGGATTTCATTGACGGCTAATTTTACACAATCAACCGGAGTTCCGGAACAGCTGTATTCCGTTATAACAGCATTTTCAGCAGAAATCTTATTTAAATAAAGTGTGTTGTTGATGGTAATCGCATGTCCCATAGCACTTTGAGGGCTGTCCGGAGCTACCACGACTACATTCCCTATTTCCGACATCACATCAATCAGAGCCCGTATTCCCGGAGCATTTATACCATCATCATTGGTTACAAGAATTGTTGGTTTGGCTGTCATGTTTTGAAATTAGGCAAAATAGCACAATTAGTGCGCTTTGGTGTTGCCACAAAATTAAACTATTTTTAAGATTCTGTATAACTACATTTTTATAACTTTGACATCTATGCCCTGCAAATCAAATGAAGATGGACTTTTTAACAAAAATTTATCTGCATTAAAAATTCTTGGCATGGTTTTTTGTTTACTTTAGACCAATAATTAATGAATAAAATGATTCAATATATGAAAAGGAACTATAAGATTCTTCTGGTGGTATTAGGACTGTCAGTTGCATTATGGAGTTTTATACCGAAACAAGAGAAAACCTCTGATCCGGAAAAAGATAAAATGTTGTTGGAGCTGCTGACATTTGTCATAGAAAAAGGGCATTACAATCCGGCTAAAATTGACGACACTTTCTCAAAAGGAGTTTACAAGGATTATCTGAATGCATTGGATCCGTCTAAACGTTTCTTTCTGCAATCAGACATCGATGAATTTGCACAATATGAAACCAAAATTGACGATGAGATTTTGAACAAAGATTTGACTTTCTTCGATTTGACATACAACCGTCTTATGAAACGTATGGATGAATCTAAGGAATACTATAAAACAGCTTTGGAAAAACCATTTGATTACAAGAAAAACGAATCTATTAATACAGATTATGAAAAACTTCCTTTTGCCAAAAATAAAGAGGAGTTAAAAGAAAGATGGCGCCTGCAGGTGAAGCTTTCAGCCCTTTCTTCTTTGGTAGAAAAACAAAAACTGGAAGAGGATCTGATTAAGGATAAAAACAAATCGGTAGAGGAAAAACTCAAAGATTACAGAGAAAGCCAAGGAGAAAACCTTACTGATGAAGGCGAAAAGAAATTCCTTGCTGAATTTGAAAAAAGAAAAAATCAGGCTCCTAAAACCTATGAGCAGCTAGAGAAAGAAACTAGGGAAAGTACCTTAAATTCTTTGAATGATAATTTTAGTTTTATTAAAGACCTTGACCGCGAAGATTGGTTTTCCATTTATGTAAATGCAATAGCGTCACGTTTTGATCCACATACTTCTTATTTTGGCCCCTCAGAAAAAGAGAAGTTTGATGTAAGTATGAGTGGTAAACTGGAAGGTATCGGCGCAAGGCTTCAAAAGAAAAATGACTTCACCGAAATCACCGAGCTTATTTCCGGTGGTCCAGCCTGGAGAGGGAAACAATTGGAAGCGGGAGATATTGTGCTCAAAGTGGCACAGGCTGATGCTGAACCGGTGGATGTTGTTGGTATGCGCCTTGATGATGTAGTTAAGAAAATTAAAGGGCCAAAAGGCACAGAAGTACGACTTACGGTTAAAAAACAGGATGGAACCATCAAAGTAATCACCATTATACGTGATGAAGTTGAAATTGAAGAAACGTATGTAAAATCAAGCGTAGTTGAGAAAGATGGATATAAATACGGAATTATCTATCTGCCGAAATTCTATATCGATTTTGAAGATCAAAACAGCCGTGATGCAGGTAAAGATGTTGCTTTAGAAGTAGAGCGATTGAAAAAAGAAGGCGTTCAGGGTATTGTAATGGATGTTAGGGATAATGGTGGAGGATCATTGAAAACAGTGGTTGATATCGCAGGTTTATTTATCAATCAAGGGCCTATTGTACAGGTAAAATCTGCCGCAGGTAAGAAAGAAGTACTTTATGATAAAGACCCAAAAATACAGTGGGATGGACCGCTGGTAGTTATGATTAATGAATTTTCAGCTTCAGCTTCAGAAATTTTGGCAGCTGCATTACAGGATTATAAAAGAGCCGTTATTATTGGTAGTAAACAATCTTACGGAAAAGGAACGGTTCAGAATGTAATTGATTTAAATCAGTTTGTAAGAGGAAGTACTTATGGAGATTTGGGTGCATTAAAAACAACCACCCAAAAATTCTACAGAATAAATGGTGGTTCAACTCAGCTGGAAGGAGTTAAAAGTGATATTGCTATTCCAGACCGCTATTCTTACCTTAAAATGGGAGAGAAGGATATCGATAATGCTATGCCTTGGGATAAAATTGATCCTGCTGATTACAAAGTTTGGGATAAGCAGAATAACTTTGATTTAGCTATTCAAAAAAGCCGTGAGCGTATGAGCAACAACCCTCAGTTAAACCTGATTGATGATAATGCTAAATGGCTCGACGAGCGTAACAAAGAAAATGTTTACAGTCTAAACATTGATAAATTTAAAGCTGAACAAAAAGCACTTGATGAGAAAAATAAAAAGTATAAACCAATACTTGATTATAAGAATGCTTTTGTTTTCAAATCGCTTCCATACGAAGTGGAACAAATGAATAAAGATTCGGTGTTAAAAGAAAAACGCGACAGATGGCATGAAAATCTTTCCAAGGATATTTATATCGAAGAAGCTATTCATATCTTAAATGATTTGCAGTCAGAAAATGATAAAGGCTTGACTCAAAAAGTTAAAAAAGAAAAATTGGTAAAATCTTAATTTGATTTTTTATATAAACAGAAAGTCCCGGAAATCCGGGACTTTTTTAATTTCTGAGTTTGTTTAATTTCTTTTCAGCGTCGTCAAGGTCTTCCTGAAGTTCCTTTATTTCTATTTGTTTTTTACTGATTTTGATATTTTCTTTATCTATTTCAATATCGGTCAGTTTTCCTTTTCGCTTGTCTTTGGCTAACCTTTCATTCATTTTTTCAAGGCGTTCATTTTGTTTGTTGATTTTTTCCTTGAGTTTGATGACATCTTTTTCGGCATCTGCTATACGATCCTGCTGCTTTTCAAATTTACGTTGTTCTTTTTCCAGGCGCCTTTGTTCTTTTTCGACTGCTTTGGCTTTAGCTTCAGCATCTGCTTTGATTCTTTCAGCTTCTTTTTGGTTTTCCAATGTTTTCTTTTGTATTTCCGCCATTTGCTCCTGGGTGAGTGCCGGCGTCTGTTTTTCTGAAGCAGGAGCATCAACGGTTACGGCTTTTAATGCAACGCTGTCAACAGGTTTGGAAGCTGCCGTATTTGGCTCTTGCTGGGCTACCGCCGAAGCAATTCCTGCCATAAAAAACAATGAGGTAAGTTTTATTTTCATGATATTCAGTTTTTATAAAGTAAAAATAAAGAGAAAGTACCGCTTTCAAAAACCAGTTAACGTTTTTTTAGATTACCATTCATTTACTTTATTCGCATCCATTTTAAGGAAAATGAATAACAGAACTGTAAAGCCCCACAATCCGGAACCACCGTAGGAGAAAAATGGCAACGGAACACCAATAGTTGGAAAAATACCCGCAACCATAGCAATATTCACAAAAAAGTGAATGAATAGAACACTTGCAACACAATATCCGTAGACTCGGCTGAATTTCGTCTTCTGTCGTTCTGCAAGATATATGATTCGCATAATAAGGCAAAGGAATAGAAGTATGACAAACATAGAGCCCACAAATCCCCATTCTTCACCAACAGTAGTAAAAATATAGTCGGTATGTTGTTCCGGTACGAATCCGCCTTTGGTCTGTGTTCCTTCAAGATAGCCTTTTCCAAACCAACCACCGGAACCAATGGCAATTTCTGACTGATTCGTGTTATAACCAATACCTTTCATATCAACTTCTTTACCCAGAAGGATATTGAAACGATCACGGTGGTGCTGTTGGAATACATTTCGAAATACATAATCAACAGAAAAAACAAAACCGCCAATCATTATGAAAATGATAGTACTTAAAATCCAGTTTCTATTGATAATCCGACTTCTGTAATAAATAAAAAGAATGACAAGCAAAGCAATACCTGTCAATATAAGAGGTTTAACCAATAAGGCGAGAACGAATAGGACTAAGGCAATAAAACCTGTCCATACGTACCAAGAAGGAAGCCCTTCCCGATAAAGAACTAAGATGAAAACACAAAATATCAGGGCACTTCCGGGGTCATGGGGAACAATTAATAAAATGGGTAGGAACAGTATTCCTAATGCCTGCATTTGCCTATTCATGTCCTTTAGATTGACCTGTACATCGCTCAGGTATTTGGCTAATGCTAATGCTGTTGCTGCTTTAACAAACTCAGACGGCTGAAGTCCGAAGGAACCAAAGGAATACCAGTTGGCCTGTCCTTTGATGGTTTTTCCAAAGACAAATAATCCGGCGAGCGATAATAGTCCGACAACGTATATTACTGAGGAGAATTTTTCGTAAAATTTTCCATCGACTGACAATACTACAAATATCAATGGAATGGAAAGCATAATAAACATAAACTGCTTACCGTAAATTTGGCCAATATCAAAAATCGAAGTTTCCTGTTCAACAGAAGATAATGAAGAAGAATAAATATTCAGCCATCCCAATATTACCAGCGTAATATAGATGCCGATGCTTATCCAGTCCAGATTATTTGTTACACTTTGATTTTTCATTTTCTTCCGTTATCAATTTCCGGTAGAGTCTTTTGCTTTTGGTTCCGGTTTTACTACCGGTAGTTTGACACCCGAATCCACTTTAGATTTAATCAGCGTATCTACTATTGGTTTAGCATAATACTTGTTGTATTCTCCCTGTAAGCTTCCTTCCAGCATTCGTTTCTCCAAATCGGTTCTGGTAATTTTCTTTTTGATGTATTTTTCAATCATTAAACTGGTGATTGGTCCTGCCCAACGTGCTCCCCAATAACCATTTTCTACAAAAACAGCAATAGCAATTTTTGGATTGTCTTTGGGAGCGAATGCTACGAATATCGAGTGGTCTTGGAGTTTAACCCTTTTTCCATTGATTTTCGCAAAGTTTTCAGCTGTTCCGGTTTTACCACAAATATCGATTCCTTCCACATTCAATCCATGAGCGGTACCAAAATTATACACGTCAAACAATCCACTAATCATGGGTTCAAAATATTTGCGGTCAATGGTAGTTACGTGTTTAGTAGTAAATCGTTTATCGATAGGTGTTCCTTTGATTTTTTTGATGATATGGGGAGTATAATAATACCCTCTGTTGGCAACCGCAGCAATCATATTGGCTAACTGAATTGGAGTCATCAAAACTTCTCCCTGTCCAATCGCATTAGATACAATGGTTTTACTTGACCATCCCCATCCAGGATACATTCTTTTATAGGTTTTGGATGTCGGTATTTTTCCCTTTCTTCCGGTTGGTAAATCATATCCCATAAATTGACCTAAACCAAAGCTCTTCAAGTGATTACTCCAGGCATCTACACCTTTAGGCGGATTATTAAATTTGTCAATGGTCCTCATGTAAGAAGTGGAGAAGAAGGTATTACAGGACTCATAAATTCCCCGGTGGAGTTGCATTGCTCCTCCATGACAGTGGCATTTCATAAAGCGGCCGGGAGCATAACTAAAACCATGGTTGCAAAAAACCGTAAAATTTTCATCAATAGCTCCTTCCTGCAAAGCAACTAAACCTGTTAGGATTTTGAATGGAGAACCCGGAGTATATTCTGCCAGCAACCCTCGATCGTATAATGGCTTTGCAATCGAATCATGATAAAGCATGGTATAGTTTTTAGACCTTTGTCTACCTACCAAAATTGCAGGATCATAAGAAGGAGCAGTAACCAATGCTAAGATTTCTCCGGTTTTTGGTTCAATAGCTACAATACCTCCTCGTTTATTAATCATTAATTCTTCGCCATATTTTTGAAGATCTGCATCAATAGAGAGAGTAATGTCTTTCCCCTGAACGGCGATGGTGTCAAATCTACCTTCCTTATAAGAGCCTATTTCCCTATTATATTTGTCTTTCTGAATGTATTTTACCCCTTTTACTCCACGTAAGTACTCTTCGTAACTTTCTTCAACTCCTTGTTTTCCTATCAAGTCGCCACTTTTGTAATAAGGGTTTTTTGAAATGATTTTATCATTAACCTGTGTTATAAATCCAAAAACATTGGCGCCATAATTAACCTGATAATCCCTAAGAGCACGTTTTTGAATATAAAACCCATTAAATTTCCTTTCAATTTCCTGAAAAGCAGCATATTCTTTTTTGTTGAGCTGAGGCAGAAATACCGATGGTAGCCTTGGACTGTAAACTTTAGCCTTAGCTATTTTGGCAAGAAAATCTTCCTTGGTGATTTTTAATAATGCACAGAATTCCACCGTATCCAAATCCTTAACATCTTTTGGGATTACCATGATATCATAAGAAGGCTGGTTGGCTACCAAAAGTTTTCCGTTACGATCATAAATGTAGCCTCGTTCCGGATAGTCATAAGCAATTTTAATTGCATTGTTATCTGACTTTAATTTTAAGGAATCGTCAATTACCTGAAGATAAAATAATCGCAATACAAGGAATATTGTACAAACGAATATGATTGTAGGCAGCAAAACTTTTCTCATCGTTTACTCGGCTTAATGATGTAAATGATAATGATGCAGGTAATGATTGTGAAAATTGTACTTAGAAGTGTTCTTACTAAGATGTCCCAAAGGAAGCTGATTTTAAATACTTCAAGAACAAATAGTACAAAGTGATGTATTACAACGGCAATCAAAATAAAAGAAAACCGTTCTGGGGTTAGCACATCATTGAGTTTTACAGTTTGATATTCGTAACTGAGCCCAAAGGAAAATTTAAAGATAGCAGGACGGTAATAAGCCAATACCAGACAGGCTGCTGCATGCACTCCGCCCGAGTTCCAGAACATATCCATCAATAAACCCAGAAAAAAGCTGGAAGCCAATAACCCGGCTTTGTTTCCGTTTACAGGGTAAAGGATAATGAAAAGCACATAAGGGAAAGGATTAATAAAACCGAATAAGTCTATACGGTTAAATATCAATACCTGTGCTGCAAGCAACAATATAAAACGGGCAATATTTCCTATCAGGGCACTATTCATCTTTCTTTTGAGTCTCTTCTTCCAGTTTCAGTATCTCGTCAGCATCCTTGTTTCTTATTACATAAACGTGGCCAAGGTTGGTCATATCATTAAATAATCTAATGTCTAATGTGTAATAATTCGTTTCATTATCGGTATAAATCCTTTCAATAGTTCCAATTCCTATATTTTCAGGGAAAACTATTGATTGACCTCCGGTAACGATAGTGTCCCCTTTACGTACGC
>CAMFLD010000069.1 GCA_945957245.1 uncultured Flavobacterium sp.
CTAACGGATTTACAACGATTACTAATTACAATGCCGCCAATACCTATACCTTCTCACCTGCAGGACCAACTGCGGGAGCAGGCGGAACAATTTCAGGAGCAGTAATCGGAACAGCTTACACGGTAACAGCTACAAGTGGTGGATGCACTTCTGCTGCTTCAGCTTCTTTTACCAATTTGATTCAGTTAACCACGCGTGCGGTGCCGACTCTTTCCTCAACAGCTCCGACATGCTCTGCTAACGGATTTACAACCATTACCAACTACAATGCGGCTAACACCTATACCTTTTCACCTTCAGGACCTACTGCCGGGGCAGGCGGAACAATTTCGGGAGCGGTTATCGGAACGGCGTATACAGTAACAGCTACTACTGGTGGCTGTACTTCGGCGCCTTCAAATTCGTTTACTAATCTTATTCAGCTTACAACGCCTGCTGTTCCAACGATATCCACTACAGCGCCAACCTGTGCGGCTAACGGATTTACAACGATCACCAATTACAATGCAGCTAATACCTATACCTTCTCACCTTCAGGACCCACTGCAGGAGCAGGCGGAGCAATTTCGGGAGCGGTTATCGGAACGGCTTATACTATAACTGCAACTTCTGGTGGCTGTACTTCTGCCGCTGCTTCATTTACGAACTTACCTGCCTTATTTAATATCACAACTACCAACCCAACTCCTTTGCATTATTGTGATCCAAACAATGATGGTTTCGGAACTTTTGACCTAACACAATTAATTCCGACAATAACCGGGGGAAATCCTTATTCGGTAACTTTTCACGAAACTCCTACAGATGCTGCAATTGGCGGTACTACTATACCAAATCCGGGCAATTATGACAATATTAATGTCAATAATCAAACAATATATATTCGGATTCAGGATAATGCAACCGGATGTTATACTGTAATAACAATGCAGGTAATTGTTGATCCAACTCCGGAAGCTACTAAGCCTAACGATTATCATGTTTGCGATACAGATAATGATGGTTTAGGTGTTTTCAACCTTGCTAGTGTTTCGTCAGAGGTTTTAGGTTCTATTAGTCCTATAACCCACACTGTTTCATTTTATAACAGTTTAACTGATGCCCAATCGGGAAATAACTCAATAACCAATATTACATCTTATTCTTCAGCAAGTCAGACCATTTGGATACGTGTTGAAAATAATGCTACAGGCTGTTATGACATCGTAACGCTGGAATTAATTGTTGATCCTTTACCATTGGCTACACAACCTAATTATCCGCAATACAGCTTATGTGATGTCAGTTTACCTTTAGCTTATGAAGAATTCGACTTGGGTTCAAGGATTCCGACAATACAATTGGGACAAACGGGAATTAATGTTACCTTCCACTTTAGTCAGGCAGATGCAATTTCCAACAGTAATCCTTTACCTCTTCTTTATACAAATACTGTCCCTTTTGTGCAGACAATATGGATACGATTAGAAAATGCAACTACAGGCTGTTTTGTTATATCAACCATGGATTTACGGGTAGAGCCTTTACCATCTCCTATTCCTCCTAATACTCCTTATACAATATGTGATACAAATCAGGATGGTTTTAGTACATTCAATTTGAATACTTTGACCAGTAATATACTTCAGGGAGCCAATTATACTATTACTTATCATGAAACTTATACTGATGCTCAATCGGGCAGTAATGCATTGACAAGCCCTTATGATAACATTACACCGTTTACCCAGTTTATTTATGCTTTGGCTGTAGATAATGTAAATGGCTGTCGAAGTGTTATTCCTATTGAACTGCAGGTTAATCCTCAGCCTGTTACTCCTTTTACCATTCCTGATTTGGTAGAATGCGATCAGGATAACAATCCGCAAGACGGTGCAACAATATTCAATCTAACTCAAAACAGTGCACAGGTTCTTTCGGTTCAACCATTGCCTGCTTCTAATTATACCGTAAGCTATCACAATTCTCAGGCGGATGCCGTCAATGGAGTTCCGCAAATTGTACAGATTTCAAATTACATTGGAACCAACCATGAAGTTATTTGGGTAAGGATTGAAAATAATACCACAGGATGTTTTTCAATTGGCTCATTCGAACTGATTATCAATGCGCCTCTGGCATTAACGACTCCGGCTCCATTGAGTATCTGTGATTCCGATGCGATACCTAACAATCAGTTCACCCAGTTCGATCTGACTGTTAAAAATAATGAAATCACCTCAGGTCAGCCCGCAACGGTTACCTATTATCCTTCCTATCCGGTAACCGCTTCGAGTGTCCCTATTCCAAATCCTTCGGCATATACTAATGTGATTGCGGCGGTACAAACGCTGGGGGTTATGGTTACCACTGCCGATGGGTGCAAAAGCTATACTTCCCTCGATATTCGTGTACTGCCGATTCCTGTTCCAAATACTGCCGGAATCCGCCCGTTGGCACCGCAATGTGATGTCAATAATACCGGAGATATGATGGAGGTTTTTGATCTTACGGTCAATGTCGCTGCAATTATCAATGGCGATCCTACACTGACCCTGCATTATTATCCGACACAGGCCGATGCTTTAGCAGGAACGAATCAGATTTTAACTCCAACAGCGGCTTTGGTGGGACATAATGTTTGGATAAGAGTCGAAAATACCCGGGTGGATTATCAGGGAAACAACTGCTTTGTATTGGTGGAACAGCCTCTGACTGTAAATCCGTTACCTGCTGTTATGCCTTCCCGTGTGGTTCAGAATTGTGATGATGATAATGACGGACAGACCTCATTTGACTTGACTGCCATTACCGCCGCATTCTATTCCGGTTCCAATGTGACTCTAACTTATTATACCTCTGCTGCCAATGCGCAGTCTGCTACAAATCCGATTGTAAATCCGACTGCATATCTCAATACGTCAAACCCACAGATTATTTATACCAGAGTTGTAGATACCCTTACAGGCTGTGTGAATTATTCAGGACAGTTCACTTTAAGCGTAAATCCAAAACCAACGGCTGTCGCTCCGGCTAACTTTGACACCTGTGATACCGATGGTACTAATGACGGCTTATTTGCTTTGGATCTTACCACTTATGTAAGCGGTATAATTGGTACCCAAACAGGGGTTACCACAACATTCTACAATACCCAGAATGATGCCATTAATGCTTCAAACCCAATTACTGATTTGGTAAACTACCAGACTTATACCCATACCATTTGGATCAGGGTTGAAAATAATACCACCGGTTGTTATGAGTTAGTTCCGTTGCATACTACTGTTGAGCAACTGGCTGAACCACATATCACGGCACCAACGGATACTATTTGTGTTGAGTATGGTACCAATGCTTTATTAAGTGGCCTGACATTAGACAGCAATATTAGCAGTCCAAATTATACTTTTGAATGGTTTTTGGGAGGAAGCCTGCTTTCCGGTTCAACTGCAAGTTATACTATAAATACTGTAGCTCCGGGAGATTATACCGTCATAGCAACCAGCACCAGTACTCTGGCCTGTGTTTCCGATGCGTCGGCTCCTTACACGGTAATTCAGTCGGGACCTGCACAGTTTGACAGCCCTCCTTTTACAGTGAGCAATGCCTTTGATGACAGTCAGGTAATTACCGTAAATGTTGTTGGGTATGGGCTTTATGAGTACAGTTTAGACGACGGCCCATTCCAGAGCAGTAATATTTTTGAAAATGCTTCGCTGGGGGAGCATACCATTACCGTCAAAGACACTAAAGGAAATACAAGCTGTGGGGATATTACGCTGGATGGGGTGCAGACCATTAATTATCCGCATTACTTTACACCTAACGGGGATGGTATTCACGATACCTGGAATGTTGTCGGGCTTGAAAATCAGCCGGGAACCAGACTCTATATCTTTGACCGTTATGGAAAGCTTTTAAAACAAATAAGTACCAACGGAAACGGATGGGACGGAACTTACAACGGACATCTAATGCCTGCTGATGATTATTGGTTCAAGATAGAATATACAGAACAGTCACAATTAAAAGAATTTAAATCGCATTTTGCCCTTAAACGATAAACGGTTTTCAGAATTTGTTATATTTGAAAAACTAATTCTGGACTTATGGAAGAATACGGAAAAATATTGCTGATTGCGATGCCTTTCTTTCTGTTGTTAATTTTTATAGAAAGAGGTTACGGCTATTTTAAAGGCATCAACCATACGCCAGTTATGGATAGCGTATCCAGTATTAGCTCAGGAATGACTAATGCTGTAAAAGATGCTCTTGGATTGAGTATTTCCATAATTACTTACGAATGGATGGTCAGCAATTTAGCTATCTTTCATATAAAGGCAACGATATTAACTTACATTGTCGCCTTTTTTGTCATTGATTTTTATGGTTACTGGGGACATCGCTGGGCTCATGAGATTAATTTTTTCTGGAATAAACATGCTATCCACCACAGTAGTGAAGAATTCAATCTGGCTTGTGCTCTGCGACAACCGATTTCGAGTTTTGTGAGTTTGTTTACTTTCCTTTTGTTACCTGCTGCACTTGTAGGTGTTCCGGCGAGGGTTATTGCTATTTTGCTCCCAATACATTTATTCCTTCAGTTTTGGTATCATACCAGGTATATTGGTAAAATGGGATTTCTGGAAAAATTCCTCGTAACTCCTTCCCATCATCGAGTTCACCATGCTATTAATGCTGAGTATATGGATAAAAACCATGGGCAGATTTTTATTTTCTGGGATAAATGGTTTGGCACGTTTCAGGAAGAATTGGAATCGGCACCTCCTGTGTTTGGGATTACAAGACCTGCCCATACTTGGAACCCGATAAAGATTAACTTCCAGCATCTTTGGTTATTGGTAAAAGATGCCTACCATGCTGAAAGCTTAAAAGATAAACTTACTATTTGGTTTAAACCAACCGGATGGCGTCCGAAGGATTTTGATGACAAATATCCTATTGCTAAAATTAGCGATGTATATCATTTTGAAAAATACGGGCACCAACATTCGAGATTATTGAAACTTTGGTCTGTCATTCAATTATTCATAACCTTGGGTCTTATAAGCTACCTTTTTGGCAACATCGCATCCATAGGCATGCCTCATATTTTTATTTATGGTTTGTTTATTTTTCTAACCGTTTATAGTTATACCGAACTTATGGATACCCGAAAGTCTTCTGTTTTTTGGGAAATAATAAGATATTTAGCTTCCATCGGAATTATTTTTTATTACGGTGACTGGTTTGGAATGAATAGAGTTTTTGCTTATTCCAACTGGATTCTTTTAGCTTACTTTACTGTATCATTGTTTATGAGTTTTTATTTTGCTTTTGTTGAATTTAAGAATAACCAAACAACACTTTCTTATGGTAACTAGTCAAAATTTACTAAAAGGGTTTATTGTTCTCGGGATAGTTTACTGTTTATTGCTCATAATAGGTTATGAAAGCATTACTAATTATCTGAAGCCTTTATTATTACCTTTTTTGTTTTACACGGTAATTAAAAGTGAAAAATTTGCGACTAAAAAATGGTTGCTGGCTGCACTACTTTTTTCCTGGTTGGGAGATTGTATCTTGTTGTTTGCAGATAAAGGTCAGTTGTATTTTATCCTGGGATTGGCCGCTTTCCTGATAGCACATATTTTCCTGATTGTACTTTTTACCAAGCAGAAATCGGAAAACCAAAGCTTTAGAAAACCATTGTTCTGGGCGGGTGTTACATTCGCAACACTTTATCTTGCGGGCATCCTGTCTCTTTTACTGCCCAGTTTGGGTGATTTGACATTTCCGGTTGTTATTTATGCACTTACCATTACAATAATGCTCAAAACATCTTTAAAAGGAACTTTTGACTGGAGGCAAAACTCAAAATATACTGTGCTTATTGGATCGGCGTTCTTTGTTGCTTCCGATAGTATTTTGGCAATCAATAAATTTCATACGCCATTACCACTAGCTTCATTTTGGATAATGCTGACCTATCTGATTGCGCAGTTTTGCATTACAAACGGAATATTAAAGTTAAATAAAAATGCTCCTGTTTAGAGGAGCATTTTTATTTTATCTGTTAAGTCTTGTGTTTATTTTGTCAACTCAATTATATATCCATCTGAATCTTTTCCTTTAAGGAGAGTGGATGTTAATTGTAAAATAGTAAAAGTATGAGAGTCGTCTCCCGGAAAAGTCGTTGTTAGATTATTACCAGATTTGGTATAAGTTCCTGTCCTGTTAGTACCAATGCATGAAGAATTGTAATCCGTATCAATTACAGTTCCATCTGATTTAAATTCGGTTTTGTCTTTTTCACAACCCGATTCATTCCCGCTATAGGCTGTAAGTACTTCTGTTCCGTCTACTACATATCCTTCTCTGGAAAATTTCCAAACACCTACAATAGAGGCAGAATCACTGCTACTACTGCAGGAATTAAATAAAAAAGCCGAAATAAGAGCGATAAAAAAAAGTTTTGTTTTCATAAGTTTTTGTAAAGGTTAGTTCACAAACATAAAAAATTAACCAATAAAAAACCAAACCAATTAATGGGGTAATTTATTTTTTATAACCCCATATAGAAAAGTTCCTAACAAAGCTCCTATCAATATAAGTCCAACGCTCATAAATCCGGCTCCAAATAAAATAAATATCGGTCCGGGACAGGCACCAACCATAGCCCAACCCAGTCCAAACAAAATTCCTCCAATCCAGTAACGAAGATTCCCTTTTTCTTTATCCTGAATCACAATGGGATTTCCTTCAATATCTTTTAGTTGTTTTCTTTTGATAATCTGAACTCCAATAACGCCAACCGCTATTGCGGTCATAATAATTCCATACATGTGAAAGGATTGAAACTGGAACATTTCATAAATACGATACCATGACACTGCTTCAGCTTTGGTTAATACAATACCAAAGAAAAAACCAACTAATAAAAACTTAATATATTTCATGGGTTAGAGTATTAAAGGTAAAAGAAAATGTGACATGATAAGACCTCCAATAAAAAAGCCTATCACTGCCTTAAGTGAAGGCAATTGCAGGTTGCTCATCCCGGCAATGGCATGACCTGAAGTGCAGCCTCCGGCATAACGGGAGCCAAAACCAATTAGTAGTCCACCAATCAAAAGGATAGCAATCATTTTTATGGAACTGAAAATTTGATTTCCAAATAAGGCCTCTGGCAACAATTTACCATTTGGAGCGTCAATTCCCATAGCTTTTAATTGTTCGATGGTTTTGGGATTTATAGTTACATTAGAAGGATCGCTCAGAAAATGAACCGCTACATATCCTCCAATCATAGCTCCAACTACAACAGCCAGATTCCAGCGCTGTGACTTCCAGTCCCAATCAAAAAAAGGAACTTTCTTGCCTACTCCGGTCATTGAACATAACGAACGTAAATTGGACGACATTCCAAATACTTTTCCGAAATAGTTAAGAGTCAGCATCACGGCAGCAATGAGAAATCCTGCAACCGACCAATGCCAGGTATGTGTTATTAATTCCATAGATAGTTTTTTTACAAAAATAGCAATATTAAATTATCGAAATGAAGTATTTTTGAGCACTAATTTTAAGCAAATGAAAAACTTTTCCATAGAAATAAAATGGGCTTTACGCTTTAGCTTACTTACACTGGCCTGGGCCATCGGTGAGAAAGCGATTGGACTTCATGATCAATATATTGAATACTACGGAAGATGCAGCCTGTTGTTTGTTTTTCCTGCTTTTTTGTTTTTCTATCTTGCGATACGGGAAAAGAAAAAGTACTTTTACAATAATAGTCTGACTTGGCCGCAGGGCTTTCTTAGCGGAATAATAATCTCTTTCATTATTGCACTACTGAATCCGGCTGTACAATATGTTATCTATAAAAGCATTACCCCACATTTTTTCGAAAATATTATTGCCTACAAAGTACAGCACAAAATGACACTAAAAAATGCTCAGATATATTTCAACCTGAAAACCTATATGATTGAGAGTACTTTTACCGCATTATCAAAAGGAATGATTACCGGCGCCATCGTTACGTTACTATTAAAAAACAAAAAATAATAGTGTAGCACGGTTATTGTACCATCAAGAAAAACTTTAATTATGAAAACCATAGCCAAACCCATCGCATTTATATTTTTAAGCTTACTATTCGCTTCTTGTGTCAGTACCAAATCGACATTAAAAAATGTTGATGATACTGCCCCAATCCCAACCTTAACTAAAGAAAACACTTTTGTATTAAAAGATTATGCCAAAGACATGAATTATGGTTATAACCCTGATTACCCTATCAATGTCTTTTATATGAATGCCAAAGACGAAAACCTCAATGCCGAACGTTATCTGAATGCTTTAGCCGGACCAAATGGTGAAAAAATAACATTTGTCAAAATAGAAAGCTGTTGTCCGTTTCCAACCAAAAGAGTTGATATCGGGGCTGGATTTCTTGATGTTTATGAAATTTCCTGGCACGGTCAGGAAAAACCTATACGGTTATACGTAAACATTTATGAACGAGGTTACTTACTGGTTCCGATGGGGCTTTCAATAAAAAAATAACTTAACATATTCTTATAAAAAGCTATCAAATTATTAGTACCTTTGCATCGCTAAATAAACATTCAATTATGAATATCAATAATATTCCACAAATCAAAAATACTGATAGTGGAAACTTCTTTGTTCTTGCAGGTCCTTGCGCTATTGAAGGAGAAGAAATGGCAATGAAAATTGCTGAAAAATTAGTTACTGTTACAGACAAATTACAAATACCTTATGTTTTTAAAGGCTCATTTAAAAAAGCCAACCGTTCCCGAATAGACAGTTTTAGTGGAATTGGCGATGAAAAAGCCTTAAAGATACTTCGCAAAGTTTCAGAAACTTTCCATATTCCTACTGTTACCGACATCCATACCAATGAAGATGCTGACAAAGCTGCTCAGTATGTTGATGTATTACAAATTCCGGCTTTTTTAGTACGTCAGACTGATTTGGTTGTGGCTGCTGCCAATACCGGAAAAACGGTAAACCTTAAAAAAGGGCAGTTTATGAGCCCCGAAAGCATGAAACATGCGGTACAAAAAGTACTAGATTGCAACAACCAAAATGTTATGGTTACCGATAGAGGTACCATGTTTGGTTATCAAGATATGATTGTGGATTTCCGCGGAATTCCCACAATGCAAAAATACGCCTCGACTGTTTTGGATGTGACACACTCCCTACAGCAACCAAACCAGAGTGAAGGTGTTACGGGCGGAAGGCCGGATATGATAGAAACCATTGCCAAAGCTGGAATAGCCGTTGGCGTAGATGGAATCTTCATTGAAACGCATTTCGATCCGGCCCATGCCAAAAGTGATGGTGCCAATATGCTTCATCTGGACTATTTTGAAGGTTTGATGACCCGATTGGTGGCTATCCGAAAAACGATAAACCAATTTTAATTTTTTAACCGTTGAAAAAGACAATTTTATTTTCGTTCATGGCTGTTCTAGCCATGGCGCAAACTGTTTCAGCTCAGGAACAGTCGACAGCTAATCCAGCCAAATACACAGCCCACAACAAAGGGAAAATGTATGTGTATTGGGGTGGAAACCGGGAGAGCTTTTCTAAATCAGACATCCATTTTTATGGTCCTGATTATGATTTCACTTTGTACAATGTGTCAGCCAATGACAAACCAAAAGGCTGGCAGATAGATTACATCAATCCAGGCAGAATGACCATTCCGCAAACTAACTTCAGATTGGGTTATTTTATCAATGACCATTACAACATTTCAATTGGATTAGACCACATGAAATATGGAATGATTCAGG
>CAMFLD010000070.1 GCA_945957245.1 uncultured Flavobacterium sp.
ATTTAACTCCTTTTGTTTAATGCCTCCACCGTGGAGGACGGGGCAAAAAAGGAGAAAAGCCATAGGACAAAAGTCACCACCAACACGGGAGCAAAGCGAATGGAGCGGGCAGCGTGATTGACTGCCGGACGGCTTTTATCAACTTGCGCCAGTACTCATCGATATGGGGTATTAAAGGGAGTTTACGAAAGATAAAATAAACATTGTTCGATTTCAGAGATATAGATATTCAATTCGAGGACTATCTTTACAATCGAATTTGCATTATAATTTCTAAGGGCATTTTTCTTAGCTTAATCATAATCTTAGAAATGCAGGGGCATATTTGGGGGCATCCTGCAAAATCGAATTGAGGATAAACTTTTCAAAAGAAATACTTATTTCTCCGCTTCGATAGTGGCCCGTGCCTCCACCTTTTCTATAATACTGATAAATATTGCTAAACGGATATCAACAAAAGCCCTTGTAAAACAAGGGCTTTTTTGTCATTTTAGGTTAACTTTAATCAACCCAAATTAACCTTCAATAATCAGAAAAAAGGAAATATTTGGGGGCATCAACTTTTTTAGTGGGGGCATAAATGGCTTTAACTGACACAGCTTGTAAGGCGGCAAAGCCGAAGGACAAATCCTATAAAATTTCGGACGGAGGCGGCTTGTATCTTGAGGTCATGCCGAACGGTTCAAAATATTGGAGATTCAAATATCGTTTTCTAAAAAAGGAAAAACGACTAGCTTTTGGAACATATCCATTTGTCAAACTTGTTGAGGCTCGCGAGAAACATTATGAAGCCAAAAAGCTATTGGAAAAAGGGATTGACCCGTCAGCTTTCAAAAAAGACTTACAACGTCAAGCTATAAGAAATGCTGACAATACTTTTGAAAAACTTGCCTTAGAGTGGCATTCCAATCAACAAGGTAGATGGGGTGATGGGCATTTCCAAAACATCAAACACAGACTTGAAACAGACATATTTCCATATATAGGTAATGACCAAGTAGATAAGATTGAAGCACCTGATTTATTGGACGTATTGAGAAAGATTGAAAAAAGAGGTGCACTCGACCTTGCCGCACGTTGTCGGCAAATTTGTACTCAGGTTTTCCGATACGGTATTCAAACAGGAAAATGCAAAAATAATCCAGCCATTGATTTGCAAGGTGCGTTGAAAACTAGAAAAGTTAAACATTTTTCTGCGATTGAACCAAAAGAAATCCCCGAGCTTTTGGATGCTCTTGAAAGGAATGATGTTAGATTGTATGGACGAACCCGCAGGGCAATCAAGTTATCGATGTTGACATTTGTTCGACCTGGCGAATTACGTCAGGCGGTTTGGTCAGAGTTTGATTTTGAAAAAAAGGAATGGCACATTCCAGCCGAGCGCATGAAATCCCGTAGGGATCATATCGTGCCTCTTTCAAAACAATCTATAGCAACCCTTGAAGAGCAAAAACTTGAAACAGGGGATATTAATACTCCTTTTGTGTTTCCAAGCCAACTTAAGCCAACAGAGCCTATGAGTGATGGGACAGTTAGGGTGGCGTTACAAAATTTAGGATTCAAGCAACGTATGACAGCACACGGATTCCGTGCGCTTGCGCGGACGGCAATCAGAGAAGAACTTGAATACGACCCAGATGTAATTGAGGCGCAACTTGCGCATAAACCGTCTGGAGCTTTGGGAGCTGCCTATGACAGAGCAAAATTTATAAAGAAACGCCATCAAATGATGCAGGATTGGGCTAACTATCTAGATAAAGTCGCACTCGAAAATAAAAACAAAGTTATAGTAGCGAAATTTTCTTAAATAGTTTGGGGTAGAAAAGTAACTTTTTATATCGGTACTAACTCGGTTGTTTAACCGAGTTTATTTGTTGTGGATAAATCAAAATAAATCCTTTGAATTTTGAATATCAAGATATATTAAAATTATAGGCTGTAGGGAGTGCAGTCTAACAACTAAGAATAGTATTCAATAAGGGGTGAAAATGCCAAATATGGGGAAAGTGTGCAACGAAGACCCGTTGCTCGACCGCAAACAAGCGGCAAAATATCTAGGTCTAAGAAACTCAAACACTCTCGCTGTTTGGGATAGTACAGGTCGCTATGACCTTAAACCCGTCAAAATCGGGGCAAGGATGGTTCGCTATAGGAAATCTATCCTTGATGCGTTTCTGCTGAAGAAACAAGGCGCTTAATCCTCCTAACATTCAGACTTAATCAATAACATCATTAATCTAAAAAAGGATGTCTCTATGAACATAGAACAAGCCAACGCTCTTTCTTTGCCTGAAATCCTGCAAAAAATCGGTTGTGTCCCCGTTAAGGACAGAGGCAATGACCTTTGGTATCTCTCGCCATTCCGAGAAGAAAAAACAGCCAGTTTCCACATTAATACCATCAAAAATGTCTGGTACGACTTCGGTTCTGACCGAGGCGGGGACGTTCTCAATTTTGCTCAAGCCTATTTGCAAAGCCAGGGCGAAGACTATACGACCGCCGATGCCTTGCGTTGGGTCAATAATATGATGTTGTCTCCGGTGTCGATTTTATATGTGCCGAGAGATAAACCAAAAGAGGTAAAAACAACCCTGACTTTAAGCACAGTTTTCGAGTTGGAGCATAAAGGTCTGATTAACTACCTTGAATCAAGGCGTATCTCTTTGGCTCTTGCAAGAAAGTATCTGAAAGAAGTTGTCGTCAATAACAACAATACGGGTAAAAAGTTTCACGCTATCGGTTGGCAGACGGTTTGTGAGGGCTACGAAGTCCGAAACAAAATCTTTAAAGGGTGCATCGGGTCAAAAAGCATTTCGTTTATCAGGGGTAAGCAAGTGCCCGCGGTTGAAATCCACGTCTTTGAAGGCATCATGGATTTTCTTTCTGCCGTTTCTGAGCAAAAGGGACAGCAATTTGTCGGCGATGCAATTATTCTCAATTCTGTAAGCTGTCTGCCCCAAGCATTCCCGTATATCAAAAACTACGCATATCGAAGCCTTTATACATGGCTTGACAATGATACGGCAGGAACATTGGCAACTCACGCTCTAAAAGAGCTTGCTGAAAAGGAAGGCATTCTAACTTTTCAAGCCATGAATAAAAGCTATGCACCGCACAAAGACGTTAATGCTTGGCACATGGATAAGCCTAAAGTCTAAAAAATACCTTCAAAATGGCTCTCTAACACTGAAAGGAAAATGAATGTCAAAGCTAAGAGCAGATTTCTTGCGTGTTGCTGAGGTGGAACTTGTCTATAAAAGCCGTGTCAAGCCATCTGAAAGAATGAAAATAACGTCTTCTAAAGATGCATTTCATTTGCTTTATGATACGTGGGATGATGGCAAACTTGAATTGCAGGAACAGTTTAGGGTTTTGCTCCTTGACCGCAAAAATAGCTGTCTTGGTGTCTCAACAATTGCAACAGGCGGCGTTTCTGAGTGCATGGTTGACGCAAAAATTCTTTTTGCAACGGCATTAAAAGCGAGAGCAAGCGGAATTATTTTGTCGCATAACCACCCATCGGGGAACAAAATGTTTAGTGAAAGTGACCTGAAACTGACCAAAAAGTTCGTGGAAGCGGCAAAATTATTCGATATTTCCATTCTTGACCATATCGTCATTACACAAGACGGATATGCGTCAATGTCAGACGAGGGGCGGCTTCCGCATTTGGACTGTCCTTTCTAAATGTTTTAGTATTGTTTTAGCAAGAAAATAAAAAGGGCTGTAGAAATCTCTACAGCCCTTTGTTTTTCTAGTAGCGAGAGGGAGATTTGAACTCCCGACCTCAGGGTTATGAATCCTGCGCTCTAACCGACTGAGCTACCTCGCCATAATGAAGCATTCCCTGAATGCGGGTGCAAATATAGAATTATTCTCAAAGCTTCCAAAGTTAAAACACTTATTTTTTTTATTTTTTAAAAACGTTTTTTTATTGGGTTTATATTCTATATATTTCCAAAAAATTTATTTGAATCATGGATAATAAAGTACGTTATGAGCTTGAATTCCCCCTAAATTCATCGCCTCAATTACTGTATCAGTATATTTCTACACCTTCCGGGTTGCAGGAATGGTTTGCTGATAACGTAAATTCCAGGGGAGAGTTTTTTACCTTTACTTGGGACGATGTCGAAGAAAACGCTAGGTTGGCATCAAAAAAAACAGGCGAGAAAGTAAAATTTAAATGGGTTGATGATAGTAAAAAGGATACAGAATATTATTTTGAATTGAGAATACTGGAAGATGAAATCACCAAAGATGTTTCTCTTATGGTTGTAGATTTCTCTAATGAAGATGAATTGGATGAGTCTAAACTTTTATGGGAAAACCAAATTTCCGATTTAAAACATGTCATAGGTTCGATTTAATAACTGCTTTAAGGTTATATTTGTCCCGTCTTATTTTAAAAACAAGACGGGATTTTTTATGATTAATTTTAATGGTACAATTCTGGAATCAGAGTTCCAGTTATCAGTTTCTAACCGCTCTTTCTTATACGGAGATGGTATCTTCGAAACCTTGAAAGTCGTTAATAACCGAATTTTGTTTTTTGAGGAACACTATTTCAGATTAATGTCTTCAATGCGTATTGTAAGGATGCAGATTCCAATGAGTTTCACGCTCGAATTCCTTGAAGCAGAAATACTAAAGCTTGTTCAGGCTAATAATATTCAAGATAGTGCAAGAGTAAGGCTAAATGTTTTTAGGAATGAAGGCGGATTTTATCTTCCGGAAGATAATTCGGTTTCCTTTGTTATTGTTGCCAGCGGATTGAAAAGTCCCGCATACCAATTTTCAAAAACTCCTTTTGAAGTTGATTTATACAAAGACTTTATTGTCCCGAAACAGCTGCTTTCAACACTTAAAACGACGAATAAGATTACTCATGTTACAGCCAGTATTTTTGCCCGGGAAAATCAGTTGAATTCAACGTTGCTTATTAACGAAGACAAAAATGTTATTGAAGCGGCAAATGGGAATCTGTTTATGCTAATGGGCGGTAAATTGATTACACCTCCTGTTAGTGAAGGTTGCTTAAATGGAATTATGAGGAAGCAGATCATTATGTTGGCCAAACAACTGGACGCTATAGAAGTTATAGAAACACCAATTTCACCTTTTGATTTGCAAAAAGCTGATGAGCTGTTTATAACTAATGTTATTGCCGGAATTCAGCCAGTTACTAAATATCGGAAAAAGGAGTTTGGCTTTATGCTTTCGGTGCAATTGCTTGGCAAACTTAACGCTTTTATTGGAGTCTAATTTAATGCAGGGTTTTCTGGAGCGTTGGACCAGATTAGGTAATCACCACCCAGCTCAACAATTTTCTCCTTCCAGAAATGGGCTGAGCCTTTACTTAGAATTTTGTTCTCGTATCTGTTTTTTGTCAAAATCCAGGAATTAGCCTGCATTTCATTTTCAAGCTGATCGGCTCCCCAACCGGTATAACCCAAGAAAAAACGAACGTTTTTCTTTTTTATAATACCGCTGTTGATAAGGTCTTTGGTCGATTCGAAATCTCCTCCCCAGAAAATACCATCGGATATTTCTATGCTGTTTGGAATTAATTCAGGTACATTATGAATAAAATAAAGGTTATCCTGTTCAACGGGACCACCATTATATACTTTAAAATCTGCGGAAATTTCAGGAATTAAATCATTTATGGTATAAGTGAGAGGCTTATTTAAAATAAAACCAACAGAACCTTCAGAAGTATGATCTGCTAATAAAATTACAGAACGATTAAAAGACAAATCTCCAATTATAGATGGTTCTGCCAATAATAGTAACCCTTTCTGTAATTTTTCTGTAATCATAGCACTGATTAATTTTGTTAAAGTTGCTAAAAAAAAATGAAAAATCCAAATGAAATTGTGCTAAAAACAAAAAACCATCCGCCTAGGCGGATGGTTTTTTTATATCGGATAAACTTATAATTAGTTTACGTTTCCTTCTAAATCAGCACCTGCTTTGAATTTTACAACATTCTTAGCTGCGATTTTAATAGTTTTTCCTGTTTGAGGGTTTCTTCCATCTCTGGCAGCTCTTTTAGATACTGACCATGATCCGAATCCTACTAAAGAAACTCTTCCACCTTTTTTCAAAGTACCGCCTACATTGTTTAAAAATGACTCTAAAGCTAATTTAGCTGCTGCTTTAGTGATTCCAGCATCAGCTGCAATTGCATCGATTAATTCTGATTTGTTCATAATGTTAGTTATTAATTGTTGGTTAAACATTTTGTTAATGATAACAAATTTAATAGGAATTCCTTACTGCACAAGCAATTTCGCTGTTTTTTCAAATTTTTGTTGATAACTTAAGTCATTTGTTGATAAAGGAGTGCCGTTCATCGATTTTTGATGCGTCAAAATGCTCCGAGTCCTTATCCTGCTTGCGCTGTGTCAGAAAAAGCAATCCCATTTAGTAACTCATTAGACTGCATTTTTTTCTTTCCGGGAAACTGTAAACTTATGATTCGGATAAATCCATCCTGAACAGCAACACTAATATCTTTTTTTGTAGTGATGATAGTTCCTGTTTGATAGTTATGGCTTTCATAAATAACTTCTGCTTCATAAATCTTCACACTCCATTCTTCTCCTTTGTCTTTAAACAAACACCAGGCAGCCGGATAAGGTGATAATCCCCGGATTAGATTGTAGATTTCTGCTGCCGGTTTAGCCCAATCTATTTTACAGTTTTCTCTGTTAAGCTTGTATGCAGTTTTTATATCAGGATTATCCTGTTGTATAGTTGTTGAAACATTTCCACTTTCAATTTGAGCCAAAGTGACTGCAACTGCCTCGCTTCCCAGAATCATTAACTTGTCATGGAGTTCTCCGACATTTTCATTAGCACCGATTTCAATTTCCCTGCTGAGTATCATAGCGCCGGTGTCAATTTTGTCATCGATGAAGAAGGTGGTAACTCCCGTTTTTTTCTCACCGTTAATAATGGCCCAGTTAATTGGAGCAGCTCCACGGTAGTTTGGCAATAACGATGCGTGTAGGTTAAATGTTCCCAGTTTTGGCATTCGCCAAACCACTTCCGGAAGCATCCTAAAAGCAACTACTACCTGCAGATTGGCATCAAGGGATTTTAGTTCGGTTAAAAAGCTTTCATCTTTGAGGTTCGCAGGCTGCAGTAATTTCAGATTATGTTCCAAGGCATATTCCTTTACTGCTGAATATTTAATTTTTTGTCCGCGACCAGCTGGTTTATCTACAGCAGTAATTACTCCAACAACTTCATAATGGGCTTTTACTATGGTGTCAAGTATGCCTACGGCGAACTCGGGCGTTCCCATAAATACGATACGCAGTTTTTCCATGCTTATTTTAATGAGTATAAATTATTCGATTTAATGCAGATAATGTCATTCTCCAGTAAATCCTGAAGCGCAAAGATAATATCGTCTTTTGGAAGTTTCGTCAATTTTTGAATATCTCTTGAATCAAAATCCTGCATTTTTAGTAAAGCCATGATTTTGGTCTTGACCTCTTCCGGGTTTTGTTTCTTTTTGTCTTTATTAATACAATAAGAGCAGATGCCGCAATCGTCTTTTATCGTTTCTCCAAAATAACGCATCAACAGTTTATTTTTACAGGTGTCATTTTCCCTGCAATAATAAAGAACTGCTTTTAGCTGATCGGCTTTCAATTTGTTTTGCGTTTCGATGTGTTTTGAAATTCTGTTGATGGTACGATCATCCTCTCTGACTTCGTTAAAGGTTATTGTTGCATCGTTGCTTTTAGCACTAAGTTCAATAATTTGTTTATCTTTTAGTTTTTGCAACAACAACATTACTTTTCTTTCATCGGTATTTGATTTTTTGGAAATCAAGGTAAGGTTCACGGCAGTCGGCATATCATAAACTCCGGGATAGGTTCTGAGTATTGTGAGAAGGATTTCCTCATCGCCCGGATTAAGACTGATATATCGAATTACTTCACGGGATTCGATGATAAACTGTATGCTGGTTTTTTCTGAGAACTCCTGTGATAGGTTAATTACTCCCTGTCGATCCAGAAATTGCAACGCATTATAGGTCTTTAGTGTTGGCAAATTATATTTAGCACAAAATTGGTTTAAGTTGAAGCTAAACTGCTCGTCTATACCTTCGCCATAGGCAATTTGAAAATAGGAGCAGAGTTTTGAAAAAACCTGATTTAAGAATGCTTTATCAGGCAGTACACTCAAAAATTGAGCTTCGGCATGAAAAACATCTGAAGGGTTATTTAGCAATATGGCAAATGCTTTTTCTCCATTTCTTCCCGCACGACCTGTTTCCTGATAATAGTTTTCAAGGTTTTGAGGTAAATGCAGATGGACTATAGTTTTTACATTGCCTTTATCGATACCCATTCCAAAAGCATTGGTAGCTACCATTACCTGTACTTTTTCTTCCATCCACAATTTCATCTGAGTTTCTTTTTCCTTTGGATGTAATCCGCCGTGGTAAAAAGTGGCTTTAAAACCGTAGCTTTCCAATTGATGTACTGTTTCGAGACAGGACTTTCTATTGGTTACATAAATAATTGATGGTTCGGGATTCTTGGATAATATTTGTTGTAATAAATGCAATTTGTCTTCTACCTCAAAAACCATATAAGCGATATTATCCCTATAAAATGATTTTGAAAAAATATTGGGATTGCCTAGTTTGAGTTGAAGGATTATGTCTTCCTTAACCCGTAAGGTTGCCGACGCAGTAAGTGCCAGGAAAGGTATTTTGGGGAAGAACTCCTTTAGTTGGGCAATTTTAAGATAAGCCGGACGGAAATCATGTCCCCATTGTGATACGCAATGGGCTTCATCAACAGCAATAAGGTTTAAAGGAAGGTTTTTTATGCGTTCCAATATCCAGTCATTTTGCAAACGCTCAGGTGAAAGATAAAGAAATTTGTAATTTCCATACTGACAGTTGTCCAGCAAATCAATAATTTCATCCTGATGAATACCGCCTGTAAGCGCAATTGCTTTTATTCCTTTATCCTGAAGGTTCTGAACCTGATCTTTAATCAAAGCAATAAGAGGTGAAATCACAAGACAGATCCCTTCCTGCATCATGGCGGGTACCTGAAAACAGATAGATTTGCCACCTCCGGTCGGCATCAGGGCAAAGGTATCTTTTCCATCCAGCACAGATTGTATAATCTCTTCCTGGGGATGGCGGAAAGTATTGTGTTTCCAGTATTTTTCAAGGATTTCTAATGCCTTATTCAACTATGGATTACGAATTATGTATTACAAAATAAGTTTTATGCCTCTAAAGGTATGAAATAAGATTGGGTTGCAGGTACAGCAAAAGTGTATTATGACAGATGACTGAAGATAAATTCAATGCGTTCTTCTACAGTTCCGCAGGGAACCTGAATCAATTCGTAACCATATTTTTCATAGGTTTCGATCAAGTGACCAAAAATCAGTTTGGCCTGCTCAAAATTTTCATAACGGGCTTCATCGCTTTCATAAATTTCTTCCCAAGGCGGAAGCACAAATACTTTAGAATAGCTATGTTCACGGCTTGCCTGGTCAAAGAAGGCAGGATAACTGTCACCTATATAATGCATATAAGCAAGAATATCGGGAATGCCTCTGTCCATAAAAACAATTTCCGAAACATCTTCCAAGGCCTGTTGATGTTGTTTTTTGCGTCCTTCTAAAAGTAATTCGCTGAATAGTAGTGGTTTTTCTAAAAAAAGCTGCTCAATTCCCTGTTTTTTGGCTTCAAGTGTAATCT
>CAMFLD010000071.1 GCA_945957245.1 uncultured Flavobacterium sp.
ACATAAAACTGTACGATCAGCATTGCCTGTCCATTCATAGCCATACTGTGTATATGCTCTACTCCTTTTATGTTGGAAAGGATTTTTTCTAATGGTTTGACTACCTTACTTTCTACTTCGGATGGACTTGCGCCGGGATATCCTACCATTATATCAGCCATCGGAACATTGATTTGAGGTTCTTCTTCTCTGGGAATTAAAAACGAACTGTATACACCAATAATCATTAATCCGACCATCAACAGAATGGTTAGTTTAGAATTAATAAAAAAATGGGCTATTTTACCTGATATACCTTCTTGCATAATCTTGATTTGAAAATTTGAAATGAGGTGTTTCGAAAATGGGTTAATCAATTTTTACTTTTGCACCGTTGAATAATCTTTCTTCAGAGGATACTATATAGTTCTCGTTAGCCGATAAGCCTGACAATACCTCTATCTGACTGCCAAAAGTTTTACCAACACGTATCCATCTCAAAATAGCAATATTGCCTTCTCCAACGGTATATATACCTGTCAATTGGCCTTGTTCAATCAAAGCACTTTTTGGAATCAAAACTTTATCGGTTGCTATTGAAGCGGTTGTTTTCTGTTTTTTATCAAATGGAAATTGAACGCTAACAAACATTCCCGGCAACACTTCTTTTCCAGCATAATCTATATTTACTTTTACCAAATACTGCCCTCCCGTATTTTTGGCAGAACCACTTACTTCAACCACTTTCCCGGATAATTCCTTATTGACTGATTTGACTAATACTTTGACAATCATTCCATTTTTAATTGCAGTAATTGCATTCTCCGGAACCGTTGCTGTTACCTGTAATTGCGAAGCTCCTTCAATACCAATTAAAGGCATACCGGGATTAGCTAAATCCCCTTCTTTTACAAAAGTGTTCGTAATTTCTCCAGAAAAAGGAGCTGTAATATTGGAATAAGAAAACTGAGCTGTAACTTCATTCCTCATTTGCTTTGCTGCTTCCAAACCTGCTTTGGCCATTTCATAGCGTGAAGTCATGTCATCTAATTCTTTTTGGGAAGCGCTTTGCTGATTGAATAAAGCTGTGAATCGGTCAAAATCTTTTTTAGCATTATTGTAGTTGGCAACAGCTTGCAGAACTGCTGCATTTGCCTGTGCTTTTTTGGCTTGTAAATCAGTATTATCGATACTAACCAACAATTGTCCGGCAGCTACTTTTTGTCCCATTTTTACATGAACTTTAGTTACATAACCCGACATTCTGGTAGATACATTAGCACTGTTTTCGGATTCTATTTTTCCGCTTGCGGTTACAAATGCTTCATTATCATTTGTAGCGGTACTGCTTATTTTTACCTGTATTTCCTTTTCGTTCCCTATTGTTACTTTCTTTTCTTTTCCACAGGAAATAAATAAAACAGTTATAAAGGACAGTATTGTTATTATTTTTTTCATCTTTTTATTTTCTTTTTCTATGTTCTTAATTCGTTAAAAACTGTAAATATTGTTTGGTGAAATTATACTCAAAAACAGACTGTAACAGCTCAAGTTCTTTTTGAATCATCTGTGTTTCAGACTGAAGCAGGTCTGTTGTTTTTTCTAAGCCTTGCGTAAAGCGGTTTTGCCTGATTCTGTATGCTTCCTGTGATTGTTCCAATGCGAGTTGTGATAAACTGACTTTATTCTCAGCATCTTTCAGCTGACGGCTGATTTTATTTAACTCTAACTGACTTTGTTTTTTGTATTGTTCCGCTTCAGTTCTGGCTTTTTGAAAATCGGCTTTAGCTTTTTCGGCTTTTCCTATCAATTTATAGCCATCAAAAACATTCCATGATAATTGGGCTCCTAATAAATAACCTTTAGCTGTTGTGCCCATTATATTCTTATCATAAAACTCATAACTCCCAAAGGCATTTAGTCTTGGCAAAAAAGTCATTTTAGTAGATTTAAACATTTTGGCATAAGCTTCAGAAAATTTGTCCATAGCCTGTATGTCTTTCCTGCTGTCTTTCAGCGTGGTATTAATTTCTTCAACAGTAATTAAATTTTCCAATGATTCTGAGGGCTTATAAATTTTACCATAGCTGTCTTCATTTAACAAAAAAGCCAGATAATCAGAAGTATTTAGGACATTGCTTTTGGCATACTGCAGCTGATTGGAAATATCATTTACACGAACTTCAACGTTCAAAATGTCTGTTTTTTGCAGTAATCCCTGTTGGAAGTAATTTTCAACCAGTTTTAAATTGGTTTTAGCCGTAACTGCAGCTTTTTCTAAAACTTTTACGGCTTTGTAGGCCAGTTGTAATTGCATATAGGCTTTAGAAACTTCGAGTTCGAGGTATTCTTTAGTGCGTTCCAATTGCAATTTATGAGCTTCCATTTTGGAATGAGCAGCTTTTCTTCCGTAAATCCCGTCTATATTAATTAAGGGTTGCTGGATTTCTATTTTGGTAGCAAAATTTTGTGTTCTGGTGGGGTTATTTAATAGATTAGGGTCAAAATCAGCTGGAGTTAAAATTGCCTGATTTAATTTTGAGCCGAAGGCCATCAGTGGATTTGTTGTAACTGTTGCTGTTTGTGACAAATTAATATTAGGGAGAAAAAGGGAATTGGATTCTTGAAATTCTGCTTTGGCAGATTTATAACTTTTGTCAGCAATTTGAAGCTGAAGGTTTTTCTCCAAAAGTTTTTGCTTCAATTCATTTTTAGAAATAGAAATCGTGTCCTGACTCAAGCCTAAAAATGAAGTTAAAAATGTGATAGTTAGAAAGATGTATTTTATTTGCCTCATGCTTTGTTTAATTTATGAAGCAAAAATAACACCGTAAAATTCGCCCAGCAGTAACAAAAGTCACACAGGCAAAGTCTTAAAAAAAAAGTGCCCGGCAATGCGGGCACATTAAAAACAATAAAACATGAAATTAAGACTTGGGTTTAACAGCACAGCAACCAGCTTTTTTTTCTTTAGAACATTTTTTCATTTCTTCAGTGCTACAGGTTTTTTTATCTTTTTTATCCTTTTTACATTTTTTCATTTCTTCAGCAGAACATTCTTTTTTATTTTTTTCAGCTGGTTTTTGATTTTGAGCATTGCTGTTCATTGAAATAAAAAGAGCGGCCAAAGTCATTATTGAAATTATTTTCTTCATAATTAATTATTTATTTTAGGTTTATTATTTAATGGAGAGGTGCTGTCTTCCTGTTTTGGTTTCTCTTTCCGGACTTCCAGTTTGTAAAAAAGCCAACCAAAACCAACAATCAAATGCAATAGTATTATTCCAAAAATTATATACTTCATTTTATGTAGTTTTTTCCTGTCCCGGCAATTCAGGCCAGATGCAGTTTTCCATAATCGTATTTACGATTTCAATTTTAGAAAGGACACTGGATTGTCTCCAAAGTTGTTTGCCGTTTTGAAACAACATCATAGTAGGCACACCTTTAATGCGGTAATGTGCTGCGACATCCTGATTCTTGTCTACGTCAATTTTTATTATCGAAATTCTATCTTTGAACGTGTCTTTTACATCCATTAAAATAGGACTCAACATTTGACACGGACCACACCAGGTGGCATAAAAATCGACCAGTAATGGTTTTTCGGATTTTACTAATTCTTCGAATGACGGATTCATGATGCTTAATTTTTGAAAGTCTTATAGTTTACCTAAGGCACAACTCATATACGATTTGGCCTTACAGCTTAAGCTGTTATTCCCTTTTTCCGGATATCCAAGTTGCGTCAGGCGGGTTATAATACTATCACGGTTAGCATCACCAGTTATAATGACAAACCCTTTTTCAATATTGACATCAACAGTATCCACTTTGTTTATTCTCATCAAGGCTTCCCTAATACTGTTAGCACAACCTAGGCACTTAATGTTTTCAACTTCTATTCGGAACATTACTTTTTCGTTTTATTTGTATTAATGCCGAAAGGCAGGTATAAAGGACAGAAATTTAAAAAACTGGTCAATACAAAAACAACGGCCAGTGTACCAAGGACGATTGCAAAGGTTCCTTCTATTACTCCCTTATAGTACAGAACCCCCACAATCATTGCAAATAAAATGCGAAGGAATCTATCCTCCTTACCCATATTTTTTTTCATGATTTCTTATTTTTAATTTGTTAAAAGTGACGCAACATTTTGCCAAGAGCCTCCATTAGTTACATTTACAATTCCGTTTTTCTCCAAAACTGATTTTGCCAGACTGCTTCTGGCGCCACTTCTGCAAAAAACTACTATATTTTTCCTGGTTTTGAATTTTGCCAAATGGTTTTGAATTTCATCAACAGGGATATTCACAGAACCTTTAATATGCCCACCCGCAAACTCTCCAGATGATCGGACATCTACTAAAAAAGCCCCATCATTAACAATGTGCTTTAGTGCTTCGTTTGTTTTATTAGAAAACATGTTTTTAAGAACTTCTAACATTTATTTTAGTATTAAGATTAATAATACAACAAAGTTATCAGACATTAATTATACAGTCAGTGACAAAAGTTACTCAACCTATTTACAGTAAGGTTGTCGGACAAACATAATCTGATCTTAAAAGGCTTGTTTTTTTGATTTCATTGAATCCGCCAATAACATCTGCGAAATTGTCCCAGCCACGTTGTTTTAATATTGAAGCAGCAATCATACTCCGATAACCACCGGCACAATACAGAATAAACTTCCTGTTCTTAGGAAATTCCGCAAGATGATTGTTGATTTCGTTTAGAGGAATATTAACCGCCCCAATAAGGTTTTCCGAAGCAAATTCACTTTTCTTTCTTACATCGAAGATTGGTGTTTCGTCAAAATTGATATCCTTTTCTAAAGTATCCGCAGTAATCCTTTCCACTGTATCAATTTCGAAGCCTGCTTTTTTCCAGGATTCAAAACCTCCTTCCAGAAATCCAATCGTATGATCATACCCAATACGTGATAACCGTATCATGCTTTCCTCTTCTTTACCTGCTTCTGTGACCAAAAGAATTTCCTGCCGGATATCGGCAACCATTTCGCCAACCCACATGGCAAAGCTTCCATCCAGTCCAATATTAATACTATTGGGAATAAACCCTTGAGCAAACAACCCGGCTGGTCTGGTATCTAAAACCAAAGCATGGCTTTCATTAGCTGTCAGTTCAAATTGGACTGCATTTAATGGTCTCTTTGCTTTTTCCAATACGGTATCCAGACTTTCATACCCTTTCATGTTCATTAGCACATTTGAAGGAAAATAACCCGGTGGAGTAGTTAATCCGGTTAAAACTGCTTTCACAAATTCATCTTCCGTCATATTGGGATTTAAGGCGTAATTGGTTCTTTTTTGATTGCCGAGAGTATCTGTAGTTTCTTTGCTCATCATTTTGCCACAAGCTGATCCTGCTCCATGATTGGGATATACAATCAAGTCATCTGATAAAGGCATAATTTTTTCACGTAAAGAATGATATAAAAGACGGGCGAGTTTATCCTGAGTCAAATCTGCTACTACATGCTGTGCCAAATCCGGTCTGCCAACATCGCCAATAAATAAGGTATCACCTGTTATAATACCATGTTGTTTATCATTTTCATCAATGAGCAGGTAAGACGTACTTTCCATTGTATGTCCCGGAGTGTGAATAACTTTGACTTTATAACTTCCTATTTCAAATAACTGACCATCTTCAGCAGTAATAACTTCATAAGTTGGCTTGGCTGTAGGACCATATACAATCTTAGCATTGGTTTTAGCCGCCAAATCTAAATGTCCCGCTACAAAGTCGGCATGAAAATGGGTAAGAAAGACATATTTTATGCTGGCATTGTCTTTTGAAGCCCGATCTATATAAGGTTGAACCTCCCTTAATGGATCAAAAATAGCAGCTTCGCCATTGTTTTCAATATAATATGCGGCGTGTGCAATGCAACCTGTGTAAATCTGTTCTACTTTCATATTGTTAAACGTTTTAGTCAATTACAATCCATGAGAAAATCTATCAATCAAATTTATGGGTAACATAATTTACTGATAATGACCTTCATCATTTTAGAAAACTATTTCGGAAGTAACTAAATCAGAAAAACGAATAAAATCATTTCACATTAAGATAAAGCTCTTCAGGAATAGTAAAATTTGAAGCAAAGGTTGGCATTTGCAATTTTATATTCCGTGATCTTTATCACACTGGAAGTTTTATTTTAAGAGTTCAATATGATTTCGGTGGAGTTTCAAATCACCTCGTTGTTCGAGTTTTTTGAGTAAACGGGATACGACTTCCCTTGAGGTATTTAATTCGGTTGCAATTTCCTGGTGTGATAATCTTAAATCGTTACAGCCACAGGCTTCTTTATGTCTTTTAATATAAAACTCAAGCCGTTCATCCATAGCCCGGAAAGCTATGTTGTCAACTACTTCCAGTACTTCTTCGAAGCGGCTGCGATAGGTTTCAATAACAAATTCATACCAGGAGCGATGCTGCATCATCCATTTATCCATCAATGACAGTGGTACCATAACAAGTTCTGCATCTTCTACAACCTTAGCCATAATTTGACTTTTTTCACTTTTAGTAGCACAAATCATAGAAATGGCACATGCCTGACCGGGTTGTAGGTAATACATCAAAAACTCGCCTCCATCTTCTCCTTCGCGATATATCTTTATGCTGCCATTTAAAACCAGAATCGTATTTTTTATGTATTGACCGGTTCTCATTACTACAGTGCCGGCTTCATAGGCCTGTTCTGTGGCATTGGCACTTATGTCTTCAATAAGGGCATTGGAAAATGACGGGAAGAGTTTTTTTATGGTTTGGTTCATTTTGTTTCTCCTGTAAATGGATGTACACAAAACTAGTCAAAATAAGCTAAAATAAAGCAAACCCGTTTAAAGCAAATCGTTTTCTAAAAATGTAATTGTATTTCTAAAATCGCAGGCACACAAAGATTTGTCCAACATCTATTTTTTATACATTTTAACAGGATCTCCAAAACCAAAATTCACAGATAATAGTGAAATTAGCGTATCGGTTGTAATAAATGTAGGCTTGAATGCGCTTCCTAACTGATAGGACAATGCAATCTGATCAGTCAGTCTGTAACTAAAGGTTCCGATATATTGCGAATCATTTGAACTTACTTTTCTGTACAAAGTATTACCAGAGCCATCTGTTCCTGAAGGAATAAGAGAATTGCTTGACCTTCCTGAGATTTCAAAATCAAAACTAAACTTTTTGAAGTTGGCCGTTAGGGTCATACCATAATCAAAATTATTATCGAAGACATTGGCAGAAGGAAAATACTTTTGAAAATATCCTGTATAATAATGTTCGTATCTTAAAGATGCTGTTACTTTCAGAAAGTCAAGCTTTTTTGAAAAATTATAGGATGGCGTTAACCATAATGAATATTTTGGCACTTCTGAAAAGCTGAATTTGTTGTCTGGGAAATTGATAAAAACTGCGGTGGCAAAATCAAAATTAAAGCCCTGTCTTTTGAGCAAATACTCCTTAAATCCATCAAAATCAAGTGCTACAGCTTTGTCTACAGCTTTGGAGAAACCATCAATAAAGACATCTAAATTGTTGGAATCAAAGGGTTGTTTCCTGGATTCAATGATTATTTTTTCGGTAATCTGTTCTGCTTTATCTCTTGGTACTTTAGCTACCTCTACTATTCTTTTGATCAGGTCTTCTTTTACTGCATTGATATAATCATCACTATTTCTGTGTGTTGTGGGATCAAGTGCCAGAAATTTGGCAACCATAAAAGAGCCTATTTGTTGGGTATTGGCAAGAGCTGTTTTATAACCTTCGAGTATTGCTTTATCTTGTTTATTACCGAAAAACAGTGAAGTTCTGTAACCAATGGCAATTGCTTTTGTAGCAGTACTGTCCTGCAAAAGAAACTTGTGTGTTGAAGCCAATGAGAAGGAAGAATTCCTGTAAAGTTGGTTATCGACCGAATTACTGTACAAATAATCATCAAGGCTAAGATGATGGTCTTTGGCCCAATAGGGTGTAAATTCCAATCCGAAATTATCCGGGCTGACTAAGCTTCCGTTTTCATCAGTAAAATTGGAGTATAGTGCCGCTTCCAGTGCCCGGAATGACTTGGGCTTTAAAACTTCTGTAGGCTGCAAACCCAAAATTGCGGATGCAGGTGAATTGGGTGTTGTTAGTAAATTGTTGGATTCCTGTCCCAGCATTGCTGATGTGGACAGCAGTGCAAAAATTAAAACCAGATATTTCATGATTCCTTGAATTTAATGTTCAGGATGATGTAAGGTCGGTCAGTTTCACTTTTCAGGTTTTCGTGATGCACCAGAAGTTTTTTGTTAATGTAATAATCAATAACCACCTTATCTTCCTGAGGAATTGGATTAGCTATATCGGAAACACTTACCGTATTTTCGGAAGTAAGGTCTTTTAATTTGCCTAAAACAACACTTCCTGCATTAGCTATTTCCTTATCATCATCTCCCGGAATATTAATAACTGTATGACCTATGTTTCCATCAGATACAAAATCAATTTTGAAAACAATTTTTTCATTTTTATCCGCTGTGTAGGTCAGGTCTTCATACCTATAAATCTTTCTCATACTTACAATTTTAAGGTTGGTTTCAAACCTTAAAATTAAATAAAATACTTTTACGGATTCAGAAATAAGCGCAAAATGTAATAAAAAACATAATTTTCAGCTAAAGCACTAACAAACTTCTTAAACACCAAGTAAAATCAAGATTTTAATAGTAGGCTTGTACTACATTAATATGTCATTAACATGATCTTCCAAGTTCAAAATTTATTGGTAATTATGACATTATAGAATTAGGCGTATTGTTTATACAAAATTTTCGTATAAATTTATGATGTCAAAATAAGCCAATGAAAAAAGTAAAAGCTTCCAAACAGGCTGTTGTAATCATCCACGGAATAGGAAACCAGTTCCCTATGGATACTGCACGTGAATTTGTTGAGAACATTAAGAATCAAAATGATATTCTCTATAGCAGCCCGGACAGGGAAGCAAATTTCTTTGAGACCCGAAGGTTGAGTCTTAGCAGAAAGAAAACCGATTTTTATGAGTTTTACTGGGCAAATCTGGTAAGCGAACCCAGCAACTCAGATTTGTTTCCCTGGATTATAAAGCTACTTTTTAGAAAAAAACCTTCCCCCCGTGCTAAAATACTACTTTACAAGGTGAGAATAACGGTTATAGTGTTGCTGTCGCTGCTGGCCTTTTTTATCCTGAAAGATATTAAACATTATACCAATGGTCATGGATTTACGATTTGGAATACCGGAATATTTTCAATTGTATCGTTTATCTTGCTGCGATTTATTTTACCCTCAATAAATTTAACTTTATCCCGCACTGCCGGAGATGTTTTAAAGTACTTAACACCTTCGCCACAAAACATTGACTCAAGGTATAAGATTAAGCAAAAGGGAATCAATTTACTGAAAAAACTGCATGAAAAGAAAGATAAGTATGGGAATCCTCTCTATAAAAGGATTGTAATTGTTGGACATAGTTTGGGCAGCGTTGTAGGATATGATCTGATAACCAATTTGTGGCATGATTACATTTACAGTTATGCTCCTGAGAAAGCGCCTGTACTGCAACCTATTCTTGATGAAATGAGTACATTAATCTCTGATTATCATAAAAAAACCAAAACCAGTGCTACCCC
>CAMFLD010000072.1 GCA_945957245.1 uncultured Flavobacterium sp.
CCCTTAAGATAGGTTAAAGAAGATATATCTATATTTGACAGTTGATTATTGGAAGAACAATTTAGATACACTAAATTTGAAAAAGCTGCTATTCCTGTTAAATCGGAAATATTTGAATTGTAAATTTTCAAATATTTAATAGACTGAGCCTCACTCACCTGAATTTCACCATCCCCATTAACATCAATTGAGGTGTAACTATTATTTGATACACTCCACCAATCAAGTTGATAGAAATATTCAGGTGTACTGGTTGAAGCAATTTGATTATTTGGACTGGCACTTAATAACTTAGCTTTAAAATTAGCATCTGGAATATTTACGATTTGTGCGTTTGTTACAAAACTAAAAAAAATAAGAAAATAGAAATAGATTTTTTTCATTAAAAGGTAATAAATTAAGCTGATTGTTAATTAGTTATAGTTTGAAAAGAGAGTTTATTTAATAAATAATATTATTCAAGTCAAAAGTTTATAAAAGGAGTTTTTATGAATGTAATAATTTAGTAAATAGTATAAATAGAAGATGGATTCTAGTTTATAAAACCTAAAAAGTCGTTTACTTCTTAACCATCTTCAATGTTTTTATTATATTGTTTTCCATCGTGCATTTTACAAAATACACTCCTGTGGCATATCCTGAAACATCAAAACTGATAAAATCCCCTGAGACGGTTTTAGTGTCCAGCAATGCTCCCAGACTATTAAAGATTTCGATTTTTTTCTGTCCGTCACGGTCAAAAGACAACTGGGCTATGTCTTCTACGGGATTGGTAAGCAGTTGCATTCCTGCTTTTTCAAATTGCGGAACACTCAGGGTGCAGATATAACCTATTTGGGTAGGCACCAATCTGTTGGTTGTGGTACCATCCCCCAATTGCCCATAGGTATTATCCCCCCAGGCCCACAGGGTACCGTTGCTATCCAGTGTTAAAGTATAATACCAACCACAACGGGCCTTTGTCCAGTTTACAGCAGTACCAACTTGAGCTAAAACATTGGTGTTGGTAGTTGTACCATTGCCTAGTTCCCCACTGGTATTAATCCCACAGGACCATAAAGTACCATTATTTTTTATTGCTATAGTGTGGGCTGTACATGCTTCAATACTTCTCCAGTCGGTATCCGTTCCAATTTGCTGTACTGTCAGGTTATATAAATAGTTGGTACCAAAACCTAATGCTCCCGATTGATTTTGACCCACAGCATAAATAGAACCATCTGTTTTTCTAAAATGTGTTGTCCATACATCAGCTGTTATTTGAGCCCAATTGTTTTCAGTTAAAAGTTGGGTGGGAGTATCATAGCCATTGTTACTTCCTGTTGCCAGTTTTCCCAATACCCCATCTCCAAAACCCCAAATGGTGTGGTTGGTTTTTATCAGTACAGTATGCCTATTACCACAATTAAAGTCCATCCAGTCGGTATCTGTATTAATCAAATTCAAAGTACAATTAGAAGTTCCGAGAACAGGATGTCCTAATTGATTCAAAAAATTATCCCCACATGACCAGAGCGTTCCGTCTGATTTTTGAGCTACCATAAAGCTGTCCCCGGCAGATACCCTGCTCCAGGTGGTACCCGGCAATACCTGATAAGGTAAAAGCCTTGAAGTTGTAGTCCCATCGCTTAATTGCCCTTCGCTATTACTTCCCCAGGCCCACAGCGTGCCGTTTTGTTTGATAGCATAGGTAGCATTGGTTCCTGCGGCCACATAAGCCCAGTCATTATCAGTACCTATTCTTTTAGGTATAAGCCTGTTGTCCGTAGTCCCATCACCTAGCTGACCATCACTGTTTAACCCCCAGGCCCATAAACTGCCATCATCCTGAATCCCGACAGAATGAAAGGCTCTTGTAGCTATTGATTTCCAGCATTGGGCAGATGAATTTAAACTTATAAAAACAACGGTTATAATCAAAAATAACTTTTTCATTTTTATCTTTTTTAGTTTTTAATAATCTTAGTGGTTTGGGTAAACTCTTTTTGTGTTATTACCGCCTGATATACCCCTGAAGATAACCCTGTTCCGAAAACATGGTTTTGTAGTTCCTCCGGGTTAAAGTCTTCACTGCTTATTCTTTTACCCAGTACATCAAAAACTGTAACCGTTACAATATCTTTTACAGGCGATTGCAACTGCAGGGTAAACCCTTTGTCAAAAGGATTGGGCGACATAATCACCATAAATTTTGAATCTTGGATTATATTTTTTACCATGGTTGCCCCCGGTGGAACGTCAAAAACTATGGCAAAACGACTGATATCGTCTATTACATTACCGGTAATTGAAAACTGGTACGGGGAAGCTTTGATGTCATGGTATACATAACCACCGCCGGGTTGGGCAATCCTTAAGTAAAAATTCGCAGTATTGAACAGCCCATCAAATTCAGAGACTCCAATTTCAATGGTATCCGGCCCTGCACTGAATAATTTAGCGGTAAACCCAAGAGGGATTACATCTGAAGTATCAAACGGCGCCGTTAACTGATGCCCTTGTATGGTCAGTTTTTCATTAGCCGGTGACAGGGAATACAAATTGATGGAATACGGTTCAATCATAAAGGTCTTCGCATCAAAATCCCGGTCTAAGGTAGCTCTGGTAGTAGCCAGCGGAGAATACCCCACTAAAGTCTGTTTAAACTGAGTTGTTGAAGTAATATTTTTGAGGTGCAGCCATAAGCGGTGGCGTTCTTCGGTAATGCAGCTGCTGTTTTCCGCCGGTAAAGGACTGCTTCTGAAAAACTGGCTGTTCTGCTGGCTCTGGCTTCCTACCCGCATGCTGTTTTTAAAGATGGCTGTTCCAGTGTTATTAGCTTCAATGAAGAAGCTTTGGCCTGCTGCAATTTTACCCAACGGCCTGTCGGTTGAAATTTCATTATTGGTAAAACTATTAATTCCGGTTCCCACCCCTCCAAGGCGGTTGTAGGCGGCATAACTGCTGATGTTGTAATTGTATAAGGCGCTTCCCGGAGTACCCTGCTGGGTAGCTCCCGTAAAGTCTATAGGGATGTTATGCGCCCAAAGGTAGACAGCGCCGCCCAAACCGGCATTATCAGGGTCGGACAGAAAACAATCTACATCCAGGGCGCTGGGATAAGGATTTCCAATCAAATTCATTTTGGATGCGGCGTTGTAGACCGTTATGTATTTGGTACCGTTATTGGGAACTCCTATAAATTTTCCTTTAAATATGTCAACTCCATTAGTAAAAGTTGACAAGCTAGGCCCCCGAATAATATAGCCTTTGGCAATATCCATAACAGTGGTATTGGCAACATTGTTCCAGTTGTTGATGGAAGGGTTCCAATAATAAAATCGGTCACTGGGTGTATCCGGAGAAAAACCATTAGTTCCACCAAGAATCTGCCCGTCTACGGGACTACTCCAGTAGGTATAATCAAATTTATTAATGAATGGTGTCGCTCTCCTGTATATAATATTCCCTATGTTGGCTACATCGTTAATTTGTACCAAGCTAGAATCATCTTTAAAATCAAAAGTAGCCCCTGTGTCTACTACCACCTGGTTACTAACAGTAATAGTATGTCCATTGGCAGAACCAACATGTTCCACTGTAACATAAGCATTATTGGTAACCAATACTGTACAGGCATATAAGCCCTGAGTCGTGTTAAAGCTGCCGTTAAACACTACCGCCGTGTTTAAGTAGGCAGGAGTGTTGGGTACTCCGTTACTCCAGGAAGCACCATTCCATATGGTAGTTGCGGTACAGGAAGTATTTAACTGCTGTACGGTAATGGCTATAACCGCTGTGGCAGTGCAACCGTTTGTTTCTGTAACTGTATATGAGATAATAGCTGTTCCGGTATTTATACCTGTTACCATCCCATTTGAGCTTACTGTGGCTATTGCAGTGTTAGAGGATGCCCATGTACCTCCTGTTACTGTTGGGGTTAGGGTTGTAGTGGTCCCGGCGGTTAGGGTTTGGTTTCCTGATAAACTGCCCGGGTTTGGGGCAGGCAGGATGGTCACCGTAACTGTTTTAGGTGTTGCACAAGAGATGTTGGGTGTAAAAGTATAGGTGGTGGTTGCTGTATTGTTTACAGCCGGAGTCCAGCTACCGGCAATCCCATTGGATGAAGTTGCCGGTAAGGTAAATGCCGTCCCTGCACAGTATGGTCCAATAGGATTAAAGGTAGGGGTAAATGCAGTACCAACAGTTACGGTCCATTTTACAAAATCATAACAAACACCATTGTTTGAACTTGGATTGTTTGGGATGAAAATAAAGCTAAAAGTTCCTGCTGTGGCCAAATTGATGCTCGTCACCGGGTTGGTACTTATAGCCGGTGGATTTACTGAGGTGATAGTATACCAACTACCGCTCACTGCCGGGCTGGCAACAGGCATAGGATAGTAGGTTGTTACTGCAGTTTTGCACAAAGCCCCCGGCAACGTAAAGTTAGGAGTTGCCAATCCCTGCGGACTAACAACCTCTACACTGTTTGAGTCTTCAGAAGCTCCGCAATTCACACCGGCTCTTGCTACCCGTTTAACAATATAGGGTCTTGGGATTCCCAAAACGGCCGGTATCCATAAGGGTAAATCTACGGCATCAGCAGCATAAAGCAGTTGCCACGAGGAATTACAGGTATAATTACCCGGAGTAGTCTGGGTGTAATTAGTACAGTACATCCAGTCATAGGCTGTTAAAGCTGTAGCCGGATTGTAGGCCATAGTTAATACTGCAGGGTTATTTTGTATCATTAAGGGGCAGGTAGGAACCAATATGGCACCTCCTATACTTCGGGGATAAATTGCTATTCTGGTGTAGTAAGGTACTCTTGTTGAAGAAGTACAGCCATTGTATGTGGTCGTTATTACCAAGGTTAAATATAAATAGGCTCCCGGAGTTGCTCCATTGTATATGAAGCCATTACCGTTCAAAGCAGTATAATTAAAAGAAATAGGAAAACTTGCTGAGTATCCGGTGTAATCAGAGTTAACGGTTTGTAATACAATATTATTTAATGGGTCTGTAGAACCCGGAACATAATTTAGGATAAATTGGGCATTAACGTGATTTGTTCCTGAAACCGGTAAATTAGGCCCATTACATCCGTTGGAAGAAAAATTTCCAAGAGAAAGAGTTCCGTTAAAATTAATGCTGTCGCCATAACAGATATTGATAGGGTTATTATTATTTCCTAAGGGAACATTGGTAGTAGTTGCTTTAACAGTATTGGTAACCCAATCGGTAACCTGAACCGTGCTGTTTGTTCCGAACGGTATAAATCCTTTATTCCATACAATTATGGTTTGGAGTGAGGCTACTGAGGCAAAAACATAACTGCCGTCAGCACAGGGAATTTTACTTATATTTAAACGTCTGAATTGGGTATAACAGCAGTCATAATACACCGCGTTTTGGGCATTGGTTAAATTTTGAGTAGTTCCTCCTGCAATGTCTGCCCACGAAGTACCGTCACTTCTTCGGCATTGCCATTTATAGGTACTAAATGATGAAGGGTCATTTGCTGTTGGAATATTGCTGCAGTCAGATGGTCCTAAATTGATATTGAAAACAGTTACACCGGTATTGGAACTGGTTGGTTTACAAATCAGATAATCAGCATTGTATTGTTCTAATGCGTTTGTTGGATTAATTGAAATAGTTCCTGTTGATGGTGAAGTGCAGGGAGTTGGCTGTTTTAAAGACATTCGCACTTCAAAAAAATCTTCCTGTGGTGTTGGATTATTCCTTGTTTTGTAGATGGCTTTGAACCTGAAAATCGTTATTTCTGCACTTGTCGATGTGGCTGGGATTACCTGTGTTGGGGCTCCGTCTACTTTTAAATTGACATCATCATAAATAGCTGTCGGACTTGCGGAATGACTTAAATTGGAATAAGGATTCCAATTCCCTGCACTATCCTGAAGCAATATTTTTAAGCCGGCAAAATTACTGGAGTATTGTTCGCCCGGAACATCTTCCAGACGCAGCCATCTGTGAGGAGTATTATCGTTGACCTGAGTTGCATTGTTCAGATTGGATAATAAAGTCGGCGGCGTATTTGTAATGTTTACAATCAAACTTTGAGGCAAACCGGTAACACAGCCCAGGTTGGTATCCGGAATGTCAATCAGATTACTCTGTGGTAAAACTGTAGGAGTATCATTTACACATTCAAACTGATAATAGCAATAGGAATAATTTTGGGCAACACCTATATAATTACTGGTGTTAGCATAGAGTGTTACAGTAACAGACTGTCCGATAAATTCTGAAAAATCCATTACATAACTATCCCATGCATTCATTTTTTTTATGATGTCTCCTGTGGTACTGAGGGGCATGGTTTTCATTTGCGTTCCGGCCTGATAAAAAGACAGCATATCATTCAAGCCATAATTTTGGTCAACAACATTTGAAGTAAAGGTAGCGGGAGGTGTGAAATTAGTTACTCCAAATTCGGTTCTTCCTGCCACTGAAGTACTCGCTGTTAAAGGTATGTTTGAGGTGAAATCATATCGACAGTTAATCCCAAAGCTTGCAGGTGTGTGGGCGGCATACCTTCTATAGTTTGTGGCAACAGTAGCGTAGTAATTGGCATTAAGATTGTTAGATTCCTGAAGCATTCCTATGTAATATACTTTAATTTTACAGTTGGTCGCTGTAGGAATGAAAGAGAAAGTGGCTACATCAGCTTTTCTGACAGGAGACAGAGTTGCCTGTCCGGGAAGATTGAATTTTCTTCCAACTCTTATGATAGGGCTACTGCTTTGCGGGGCAATACCTGTGAAATTTGAATCAGAAGCATAATCATTAACCCCAAAACCATCATAAGTTGTTGGCGGATTTACGGTTCGTACAGGAGTACTGTAATAGCCTATTCCGGAAGTATTTTGGAGCCAGTTTCCGTCATAGGTAGTTTTTGTCCAGTTTCCCCAGGTGTTGTTGTCTGTCGGTACAGTAAAGGGGAGTGTACATTGCGAATATCCTTTAAATACAAGAAATAAGAATGCCCACAACAAGAATAATTTTTGTTGCGTAGTTTTTTTTAACATAGCTAGTTTTGTTTGATTAGATTTTTTTTAGAATTCTTCTACTTTAAAGGATTCTCACTAAAAATAGGACTCTTTATCATATTTGATATTTTAAAAATTGACCTCTCATATCAATTATTGCTATTTTGTTATTTATCACAACCATAAACAGTTAGAAAAGAGTACGAAATGAGAAATCAAAATAATAAAACAAAAACTTTTGAGTAAGTAACGGGTTCCATAACCAACAACAATTTAAAAATCGTAACTTAAATTGTTATAAAACTTGTTTCATTTTTAGTTAGTATTTTCAAAAAGGCTTAGAGAATCAGATACATCCTTAGTGTGAGTTATCAATAAATATCCAATTTCCCTTTTTCAGACTTTCAATAGCGGCAAATGATGCTTTTGTTGTGTTTACAATTTCATCAAACGGAATGATGGGATTCCCTCCACTAATGACCTGATTAATCAAAAAATGAAATTGGCTTTTATGTCCCTTATCCAATTTGGTAGAAAATGACTTTAATCCCTTAAAGCCGTAAACTTCCGTCTTCCTGAAATTATTAATTACAGCAGTTCGTCCCTGAGAGTAAATTTCAATCCGCTCTTTGGGATATGACTTCGACCCATTTGAAAAGTAATTTATAGTTCCTGTTGACCCATTTTCATACTTTAATAAAATAGTGGCATTATCTGTATTTTCTGCAGGGCTTTCCCCCATGGCATTCATGCATACCGCTTTCACCTTACTCCCTGTAAAGAAGGTAATCAAATCAATAAAGTGACAAGCCTCTCCAATGATCCTCCCGCCTCCTACTGCCATATCATGGACCCATGTGTTTGCCGGTATTTCTCCGGCATTCATTGTAGCGATAATATTCATGGGTTCATAGCCAAGAACTGCTTTGATTTTCTGCGCATGTGGGGAAAATCTTCTGTTGAAACCAACGGTAATAGTGTTCTTAAATCCGGTTTCCTTATACTTTTCAACAATGTCGTTTAATTGTATCTTGTTAATAGCCAATGGTTTTTCAACAAAAACATTCTTACCGTTTTCAAGACTTTCATTTACCAATTGAGCATGATTGTCATGACGTGTAGTTATCATAACTAAATCGATTGCTTTCTCATCCAAAATAGTTTTGTAACTGGTAGTTGAAAACAAAAAGCCGTATTTTTTTGCCAATATAGTTCCTGAAAGACCATTGGCACTGGCTATACTATGCAAACAGGAATTTGTTTTTTTTAAAATCGGGAGCATTGTCATTTTGGTAAAATTTCCGGCACCGATGATACCAATATTACCTTTAGTATTCGAGAATACCGCTTCTGTTATTTGAATTTTATTAGATATCCCTTCCGCTTTTTTATCATTATATTTTAAAATCGTTGCAATCGAACTGCTCTCACCTATTCCATCATAAATTTTTTTGTACTGCTCAAGGGCTATGACTTCAGTAATCATTTCGCTTACCTTAATTCTACCGGATGAAATAGTATTGAGTATGGCTTCAAAATTTCTTCTTTCAGTCCATCTTACGAATGCCAAAGGATAATCATTCCCCTTTTGTTCATAATTATCATCATACCTCCCCGGACCATAGGAACAGGAAACCTGAAAGCTAAGCTCCTTCTCGTAAAATTCGGCCCGGCTCAATTCTAATCCAACTACTCCCACCAAAACTACACGCCCCCTTTTCCTGCTCATTCTGCAAGCCTGACTTATAATTTCGTTAGTTTTCCCGGAGGCTGTAATTAGTACACCATCGGCTCCAATGCCGGAGGTTTGTGATTCAACAAATTTTACCGGATCTCCATTTATTTTTGGATTAAAAGGTATTACGCCCCATTTTTGAGAAAGTTCCAATTTAGTCTGATCCAAATCAATACCAATAACTCTACATCCGTTGGCAAGCAACAGTTGAGCTGTTAGCAACCCTATCAAGCCCATACCTATAACCACTACTGTTTCTCCAAGAGTTGGATTTAAAAGCCTGATTCCCTGTAGGCCTATTGCCCCAATTACGGTAAATGCGGCTTCTTCATCTGATACATTATCAGGAATTCTTGCTACAAGGTTTTTGGGTATGCAAACGTATTCAGCATGGGCACCGTTGGAAGCTACCCTATCTCCTAAATTAAAATCAAAAACTCCTTCACCAACAGCAACAACTTCACCAACATTACAATATCCTAAAGGCAAAGGCTGTTCAAGTTTATTAGAAACAGCCTCTAATGTAGGTAATAATCCCTCTGTTTTTATTTTTTCGAAAACCTGCTTCACCTTATCGGGTTGTTGGCGTGCCTTTGAAATCAAATTAGATTTACCAAATTCTACCAGCATACGTTCCGTGCCCAGTGAAACTAAACTGCGTGTGGTTTTAATCAGCACATGTCCTTTTTTGACTTCTGGTACTGGTACCTTTTCTAAAATGGTTTCACCGGTTTTGAAAGATTGTATAATCTGATACATTTCAGTTTTGTTTATAATCGTAAAATTGCCTCATCCAACTTTCAATCGAAAGTAGGGACCATATAGTATATGAGGCGTCTATTTTGCCTGATTTATTATTTTTGATTAATTCCTGTATTGCTTCATAGGAGAAAATCCCTCTCTTAGTCAGTGATTCTTCAGATAGATATTTATCAATA
>CAMFLD010000073.1 GCA_945957245.1 uncultured Flavobacterium sp.
GCTGGAAGCATTGAGGCAGGGCTCGGTCGAAAGCGATTTGTAATCGGCAATCTGGCTTTTCAGTTCTTCAATTCCGATTCCTTTCCGGGTACTGACTAAAACAATTTTTGTCTTTAACTGCGTTTCAAGATGCTCTATATTGAGCGAAATTCCTTTGGCTTTCATTCTGTCGGTCATGTTGATGACGAGAATGGTTGGAATTTCCAAGTCCTTAATTTGGGTAAAAAGAAGCAGGTTGCGTTTCAGATTTTCTACGTCGGTGACGACTACTGCAACATCCGGGTAAAGTTTGTCGTTTTTATTCAGCAATAATTCGATGACAACATTTTCGTCAATTGAACTGGCATTAAGGCTGTAGGTTCCGGGCAAATCCAGAATGTTTGCCTTCATGTTGTTAGGCAGTTTGCTGAATCCAATTTTCTTTTCTACAGTAATCCCGGGGTAATTTCCCACCTGCTGGTTCAATCCGGTTAATTGATTGAATACCGAAGTTTTTCCGGTATTTGGATTTCCAATAAGCGCTACTGTTATATTCTGGATACTCATTTGCTTATTTCCCGAGGAGTTCAACTTGTATCTCACGGGCTGTTTCTTTTCGGATGGCCAAATGAGAACCGTTGTTTACATTAAGATAAATGGGATCGCCAAAAGGGGCAATCTGCAACACTTCTAAGGAGTTGTCCGGCAGGCATCCCATCTCTAAAAGTTTGAGTGGAATTTTGTCCAAGTCAACATAGGTAATCGTTGCTTTGTCTCCAATTTTTAATAAATCAACGGTGGTTTTCAATTTTTATTTAGATTGAATTTAGATTGCAAAAATAGGTATAAAAAATAGAAACAGGAATGATAAAAGTCATTTAACTATTTTTTATCGTTTTCGCACAGCCAGTTGATGTCTTCGATAAGTCTTTTGATTTCTTCTTTTTTGGTTCCGTCATAGAAACCCCGTACCCGTCTTTCGGCATCCACTAAAACGAAATTTTCGGTATGTACCATATCATAAAGTTCGTTTGGCTTACCCAGTTTTACGGCCAAATACGATTTGCGTGCCATACTGTAAATGTCTTTTTTATCACCTGTTACCAGATTCCATTTAGAATCGATTACGCCTTTTTTAATGGCATATTGTTTTAAAACCGGAACACTGTCAATTTCGGGCGTTACGGTATGGGAAAGTATCATCACTTTTGGGTTATTAATGAAGGCCTTCTGGACATCGACCATATTGGTAGTCATGATGGGACAAATGGAACCGCAGGTGGTGAAGAAGAAATCGGCAACATATATTTTTCCTTCATAATCTTTCTGCGTGATGGTTTTTCCGTTCTGATTGGTAAATGAGAAATCCGCTATTTTATGTTCTCTGGCGATATACTGAACGGTAGAATCCACCAGTTCAGGATTGACATCAGCGGGATTGTATATAGGTAAGGTCTTAGCAGGTTTTAGGGCTTGGTAAAACAGTGTGATGGTTATGATGGAAAAAACCAAAAAAGTGCCAATGAAAATCTTGTTCTTTTTGATAAAGTTGAGCATTGTATTTTATTTTTTTTGACAAATCTGCCAATGGAATCTGAAGCGCAAAAATACAAAAGGAACTGATTACCTGTAACATTTGCTAAGCAATAAAGACATATATTTTTGTTAAAAAAAAGATTCTTCATGCAGAATCGGTAAATTTGCAATCAACTAACAAAAAGCACTTATTATGAAGTCAATTATTACATCAAAAGCATTGCTGACAGCCTGCGTAATCGCCAGTGCCTTTCAGGTAAATGCCCAACAAAAAACTCCCGGAATCAATACGTCCCTAATGGACAAATCGGTTAGCCCTAAAGATAACTTCTTTCAGTTTGTGAACGGAACCTGGCTAAAAAACACAGAAATTCCTGCTGATAAAACCCGTTGGGGTAGTTTTGACGAATTGCGTCAGAATACAGACAAAGATGCTTTGGCTATCCTGAAAGATGCAGCTAACAATCCTAAGTATGCTCCAAATACTGATCAGGGAAAAGCCATCAGCATGTATAAATCGGCTATGGATACTGTAGCGAGAAACAAGCAGGGGATTAACCCAATCAAACCTTATTTGGCAAAAATCAATGCTATTAAAACCATCAAGGATTTGCAAAAACTGATGATGGACGAAGAGTCTAAAGGTGGTGGAGCCGGATTTTTTGGATTTGGTATTGGTGCCGATGACAAAAACAGTAATCGTAATGTAGTAAGTCTTGGCGTTGGCGGTTTAGGTTTGCCGGACAGAGATTATTATGTTTCTGATGATAAAGATTCTAAAGAGAAACGTGAAAAATATCAGGCGCATGTAGCAAGAATGTTAGCCTTTATTGGTGAAAAACCGGAACAGGCAAAAACGGATGCTGCTAAAATCCTGGCTCTTGAAATCGAAATGTCCCGTCCCAGATTAGACAGAGTAGAAAGAAGGGATCCAAAAAAACAATACAACCCAACTGCTATTGGTGATTTACAGAAAATGGTGCCTATCATTGACTGGAAAGGATACTTAAACGGAATCGGGATTACAAAAATTGATACGGTAATCGTTACTCAGCCAAGATATATGGCGGCTTTGCAGAATATCTTTGCTGAGAATAAAGTTGATGACTGGAAAGCATACTTACGTTGGAACTTATTAAGAGGCGCTGCGGGACAATTGTCTACAGATATTGAAACAGCTAACTGGGAGTTTTATGGAAAAACGTTGACAGGAGCTTTGAAACAAAGACCTCGTCACGAGAAAGCACTTCAGGTTGTTAATGGTACTGTGGGTGAAGCTTTGGGTAAATTATATGTAGAGAAAATGTTCCCTGCTGAAGCTAAAGATAAAGCATACCGAATGATTAGAAATGTAATGCGTGCTTATGAAATCAGAATCAACAACCTTACCTGGATGTCTCCTGAAACGAAGCAGAAAGCTATTCAGAAATTGAACAGCCTGACGATTAAAATTGGATATCCTGATAAATGGAAAGATTATTCAGCATTAGATGTTAAGAGTCCTGAAAATGGCGGAAGCTATTTCGGTAATCTTAAAGCGGTAAGCGAGTGGAACTGGAAAAAGGATCTTGACAAATTGAACAAACCTGTGGATAAAACCGAGTGGGGCATGTCGCCGCAAACGGTAAATGCATATTACAACCCTTCTTACAACGAAATTGTATTCCCTGCTGCTATCTTACAACCGCCTTTTTATGATTACAGAGCTGATGAAGCGGTAAACTATGGTGGTATTGGAGCGGTTATCGGACACGAAATTTCACACGGATTTGACGATCAGGGTGCTACTTATGATGCTGAAGGTAACTTAAAAGACTGGTGGACTGCTGATGATTTGAAAAAATTCACCGATTTAGGAAGTGCTTTGGCTGCGCAATACTCAGCTTTAGAGCCGCTACCTGGAATTCATGTTGACGGTAAATTTACTTTAGGGGAAAACATTGGTGACTTAGGTGGAATCAATGCGGCTTATGACGGATTACAGTTGTATTTAAAAGAAAACAAAAATCCGGGTCTAATTGACGGATATACTCCTGAGCAACGTTTGTTCATTTCATGGGCAACCATCTGGAGAAGTAAAATGCGTGATGAGGCTTTGAAAAACCAAGTGAAAACTGATCCGCATTCTCCGGGAATGTACAGAGGTTATGTGCCTTTGTTAAACTTAGATACGTTCTACAGTGCTTGGGATATAAAACCGGGAGACGGAATGTATGTTGAGCCGGCAAAACGTGTTAAGATTTGGTAATCAATATCTAAATAAACAAAAAACCTCAAGTTATGCTTGAGGTTTTTTTATGCTTTTCAGTAAACCGACTATACTGATAATGGCCCAGGTTCCTTCTAAGACGACAAAAGGCCAAAACCGAATGAGGTAAGAGGAAAAGCAGGCTATCGCACCTCCAAGAATGTTGAGGATGAAAAATAAGATGCCGTCTTTTTTGATAAGGGAAAAGATATTCAGGAAATAGGCAATCAAAATAAGGCTTACGCCGATGGTGCCAATGATGTCGGTGGTACTCATAAGTTTGGTTTTTGAAAGGTGTATTGTAATTCTGTTGTTATTTTATCGGACTGGATGATTTTTCCGGAGGAAGCATCGTCTGATGCAAATTGTGGTAAGGGCAGACCCAATGCTGATGCTTTTTCGGTGTAATATTCTTTTCTCGTGGGATGAAAGGGTGCTACGGCATTTAGGGTTTGGTTCCAAAAATCCTCTTCAATTATTTTTTCAATGATTCCAATGCAATCTACCTGATGGATTAGGTTGATTGGTGCATTGGGGTTTTCGAGGTTTTGTCTGCCGGAAAGATAATGTACGGGATGGCGGTCTTCGCCAAAGAGTCCGCCAAAACGAATTATGGTTGTGCTGAAATCATGACTGTGGGACGAGAGCAGGTGTTCTGCTTGCAGTAATTGTTTTCCGCTTTCGGTGTTTGGATTGGCTATGGTTGCTTCTGTAATGATGCTTTGGGCATCGTCATAAACGGAGGTGGAACTGATGAAAATGACTTTGCTGACTTTTTCTTTTTGGATAAAGGGCAGCAGGTTTTGGATTCTTTTTACAAAAGATTCGCCGGAATTGGTTCTTAATTTCGGGGGAATATCAATGATTAGTATTTCGGAGTTTTCTAAAAGCGCTTCTATTTCGCCTGATACTCCATCATGGGTAACTTCAACTACGAAAGGATTAATTCCGGCTTCTTTTAATTGCGGAATTTTTGTGGTTGTGGTGGTGGAGCCTTTTACGGTATTTCCTTTTGCTATTAATGATTTTGCCAAGGGCAGTCCGAGCCAGCCACAGCCTAATATGGATATTTGCTTCATCGTTTCAAACTGTCAACTACTACTCTTAGTGTATCTCTTCGCTCATAGTAACGCCTTGTTACGGGTGATTCTTCGGCCATTTTTGGTGATGGTTTTATTTTCTGCCTGATGATTACCGCATCATTCAGTACAAAAGGCATTGGTATCATCCAGGATTTGCGGGGTTTTACTTTTAGTAAAGAATTGGATAGTAAATCAAAGGAACTCTCCATTAGTTCCAAATCCAGTTTGGCGTTTTTATCTATTGAAAACTCCATTTCCAACGGTTGATTGTCTACCACATAATAAGAAAGCAGCTTGTCTGTGGTTTTAGAGGCTATATTACTTTTAAAGTCTACTGATTTTACGCCATTGGCTTTAAAATTATTGAACCTGATATCGTTGTTGGTAAATATATCGTATCGGTTTATCGGGCGGTTTGGGATGATTTTTATTTTGTACAGGTGCTGGTTTCCTTTTAGGGTATCCCGCAAAAATTCGATGGTTGGTTGGGGAATTCCTTTTACGGGTGCATTGGCCATAAGGGTATATTCTGAGCCGTATTTGCTGTAGAGTTTATGGTTGTTTAGGGTTTTACCGTCTTTTGGTTTTTCTCCGAGATAGTTTTTTGTCCATTCATCGGGGGCACTGTCATAGGTTGCCCAGCTTGCTTTATTTTGGTCGGCATCCAGAAGGTAAACAAGACTGTTTGGTTTTGCTTTTTCATTAGAATAGCCTGAAGCCTGATGTGCTTTTACAATAAATCCGATTCCTATGATTATAAAGGCTATGGCCCAGATTCCTTTTTTGGCAAACGAACCAAAAACGGGTAGTAGTAATACAAAGGTGAGTACGGTTAAAACGGCGCTTCCTACCATGATTTTAAGTCCGAGTCCTACGGGGAACATTAGGATAAAGGGTGTTAGGATGACTAATGTTGGTAGGGCCAACAGGCAGTTCAGGAACCAGGAGGAGCGTTGGGTGAGCACATAATACCCGAGCATTAGGGAACTGAAAATAACAGGGATGATTAAAAATCCTGCGCCACGCAGCTTAAAGGCTATGCCGAGGTTAATGAGTATCCAAATGAAAAGGGGTGCTACCATTTGGCTCATTTCGGGATTGCGTTTGCCGTTGTTTTGGTAAAACAAAAAGCAGACTGCGAGCGACAGACTGACGAAGGCATAAATGTAATCGTGGCCGTTATAGGTAAATCCCTGAAGAATGTCGTTGTATTGTGGGTAAATGGCTTTTAGGACGGTCCAGCCTACATAGGTTATGATTGCGGCGGTAAAGAGCGAACCTAAGAGCGGAACGAAGCCTTTGAGGATTTCATCGAGGCGCATGGCGCGTTTGCCTAATCCGATGAAAACAAAGACAAAGAATAGTCCGAAAGCAAGGATTAGCATCGGGAATATCCAGGAAAAGGGATAGCTGATGAAGCTAAACGGGATGTTGAAATAGACATCGTCACTGTCTGAATTTAAATCGGTCAAATCGGCATTGCTGAAATAGTTGAGCAACGGAAAGAGATAGGTTCCCTGATGTGCTAAGGTTTTTGGATCGAGGTTTTTATAGGTGTCCTGTGCGGTGTGGTAATTAAAATGGCTGTCGATGAAGGCAAAATTGAATCCCTGTATTTTTCCTTTTTCTCTGAAAACGGTCAAATCGGTATCGTTGGGCAGCATTTTGTAGATGCTGTACATGAGGGAATTGGAAACGGGATATTCTGCTTTGCCTGCTTTGAAGGCGGCTACCATCTTGGCATTGCCGTTGTTGGTTTCCATAAGCATGTAGCTGGGACCGGAACTGCCCCGGGCTTCGAAATTGAGTACGAGCCCTACCTGTCTGGCCAACTGGTGTTGGGTTACGAATAGTGCGGCTCCGTTGAGTCCCAGTTCTTCGGCATCGGTAAAGAGGATGATGATGTCGTTTTTGTGCGGGGTTTTGTTGTGGAGAAAGGCTCTTAGGCTTTCTATGATTGTGGCTACTCCTGAGGCGTCATCGCTGGCACCGTGAGAGAAGGAGTGTGGTGCGGAGTCGTAATGGGAAAGCAGGAGGAGTGCCTTTGTGTTTTTTGTGCCTTTTATGGTGGCGATGATGTTTTTTGACTTGACTAATGTGCCGCTTTCGGTCATGGTGAAGCCTTCCTGAAGGGAGGTTTCGAGTCCTAATTCCTGTAGTTGTTTGCGGAGGTAACCGGCGACTGTTTCGTGGTTTTGTGAGCCTACGAAATGAGGTTGTTTTGAAATTTCCCTAACGGTTTCCAACGCTCTTTGGGTTGAAAACTCTGATAGTGGTGCTTCGGTTTTGTCGTAGTCCTGTGGCATCATGAAGTAGAATATGCCAAACAGCAATAGGATGAGCACCAGTAGGGAATATATGGGGATATATTTTTTTCTCATGGAGCGAGGCTTAAGTGTCTTTTTTAACTAACATATAGAATTCGTTATCCAAAACCATGTATCCCTGATCGTAAACAAAGTAGTAAGTATTGCCCGATTTGGTATGCAAAATAGTTGTAAAATGGTCAAAGTCGAATCCTTTGTTGCGCATCTTTGATTTTGTTATTTTAGATTTTCCTCCCACATTTAACTCACACAAAATACGGTAATTTTTGCGTAACTTGTTATTTATGTTGCGCATATAATTTGTGCTGTCTTTGTTAATTTTGTTGTTATAGGCATTTCGGCAGCTGTCGCTACAGAATTTTTTGTCTTCTCTGCCTATAACTTTTCCTCCACATTCAGGGCAAACTTTTGTCATTATTCTCTTTTTTAGGAGCGAATAGTTTGGGCAATTTTGGTATCCATTTTCCCGCTATCCGCTGTACTGCGTGCCGCTGCTATCGGGGCTATGTGGGTTTTGCCTTGTGTGTCTGCCAGCCTTTTTTGCTGTATGCTTTGTGCAACTGCTGTGGTAAATTTAAAAAAAATATTTTAGGAGGAGTAAGAGAATTGAGGGTTTGCACAAAAAAGCATTCTCAAATTGAGCTATAACAGGGTGGGAGCGCTCAGCGGGGGTTACGGTTTCTATTTTTCTGAGTAACGAGTTTCCTTTCCTGAGTAACGAGTTTTCTCTCCTGAGTAGCGAGTTTCCTCTCCGCAGTAGCGAGTTTTCTCTCCGCAGTAACGAGTTTCCTCTCCGCAGTAGCGAGTTTTCTCTCCGCAGTAAGGAGTTTTCTCTCCGCAGTAGCGAGTTTTCTCTCTGCAGTAACGAGTTTTCTCTCTGCAGTAACGAGTTTTCTCTCTGCAGTAGCGAGTTTTCGTTTTGGAGGAGCTATTGTGTTACTATACTTTTTGGGTATTATTGTAGTAATTAACCTTTATGGGTTATTTTTCAATTTTAAATCTTTATATATCTCGTTGAGCATTTCTCCGGGATTGATGTCCATTGCCAGAGCAATCAGGTATAATTCATCGGCTCTTAGCTTGGTGCTTTCATTGGAGGTTAGTTGTGTTAACCGTGATTTGCTGATGCCGGTTCTTCGGGAAATGGCGGCCTTATTAACGGATTTTTTAGCTAAGAATAGTCCTAATTCTGTCATTGTTGTATTGATTGTATGGACGTAAATTTAGAAAAGTCAAACACTTGTTGATAATTATTCAACAAATGTTTTGAAAATAGAGTTACTATCTATACATTTGTTTAGAAAGTAGAAACAAATGTTTAAATAACACATCATGAAACCTTATACAAAAGCTGACCTCGAACGAATAGTCATGACCCAACTGGAGAACTTGAATGCTATGAATGATTTATTAAGTATTATGAAGGTGCAAAATGAACTGTTGCACAGTGCTAATAAAAAACTTAATGATGAAATTTCCGGATTTAAAGAAAAACTCATTTTATATCCAAGGGGGAAGCGGAATGGGAAGTAGTCTCTTTCCAGTTAACGAAAGATTTCTTTTGGAGAAAGTAAGTATAAGGTCAATTTGAAATTGTTGTATTATTCTTAGGTTCTTTTTTTATCTGTGTTATCACGGGTTATGGTGATTTTATTTTTTGTGTGCTGAACGGTTACCTTTTGCCCGCAGTCAAAGCCAATGTCACGAAGCCACTTACCACAAAGCCGGATTTCGGGGAAGATTACATGTTTGTAATAAGAGCGTGGGACGAATTTTTGGTATACTTTGAGATGTCTTTTCCCTGCCTGCTGTAATTTTTTTACTTGCTTCATGATAACAATTTCTTGCTACAAGAATACAATAAATAATATTATAATGCAAATAATAGCGCATGAAAATATAATTTATTGTTATTTTATTATGATTTTCAGGTCTTTAGAATTTTACGATATTTGCAGGAGAAGTCAATAAATTAGCGTTGTGTCGAAATTAAATTTAAATAGGATCAAGTCAGTTCTGGCTGAAAAGAATAAAAGCAGTAAGGATTTAGCCAATTACATGGGCAAAACGGAATCTACTGTTTCCCGTTGGTGTACCAATGAAGTACAACCTTCGATTGAGACACTATATGAAATCTCAAAGTTTTTGAAAGTGGATATTCGGGAGCTTTTGGTTTCGACAAATATCTAATTTCATGGCTAAACAAAAATACAATCGTATCAAAGCAGTGCTTGTAGAAAAGGATAAGTCGGCCAAGTGGCTTTCTGAGGCTATTGGCAAAGACAAATCCACCATATCCCGCTGGTGCACTAATGATATGCAGCCTACGATTGAAACTTTTTATGAAATTGCAAAACTCTTAGATGTTGATGTAAGAGAATTGTTTGTTCCGTCTAAGGGGTGAGGTTTAAGGAGTTATTGCGGGAAATGGAATTAGCGTAAGTTTTATTACCACGAG
>CAMFLD010000074.1 GCA_945957245.1 uncultured Flavobacterium sp.
ATATTAGCTGTTCCTGTAACAGATGCTTCATCGAGTAACATGTAAGTTCCTTTAAGACGGGTTTTAGTTTCCACGCCATAGAAATGGTCTTCTCTTTCATAACGGAATTTAGCACCAAGGTTGATGAATCCCTCAAAATGGGTATCCAAACGGCGGCGGCCTATTTTATCTCCTCCCGGTTTTGGAATATATCCGCATCCGAATCTAGCTAAAAGCGGTCCTACAATCATAATGGAACCTCTTAAACTTCCTCCTTCTTTTTTAAAGGCTTCGGTTTTTAAGTAATCGATATTTACCTCATCTGCCTGAAAAGTATAATCTCCTACTCCATTTTTTTGGATTTTTACTCCCAGATTCCCCAATAAAACGATTAGTTTATTGACATCTATAATATCCGGAATATTGGTAATCCTAACCTTTTCTGAAGTCAATAATGCCGGGCATAAAACCTGCAATGCCTCATTTTTTGCTCCCTGAGGCTGTACTTCTCCTTTTAGCTGAATGCCTCCTTCTATTTTGAAAGTTCCCATATTTTTTTACGTTGCAAAGTGGCAAAGTGACAAAGCAGCAAAGTTTCCGCAATTTTTACTGATGAACTGAGCTACTTAGAAACTTGCTACTGTTTTTGATTGTTATTTTTTTTAAATGGCTTTTTGCCGTTTTTATTGTTTTTGATTTTGCCGTTTTGGGGCATGTTTTTGTTGGATGTTTTTTTGTTGGTACGCATCAAATCGTTGTTACTCAACAATTCTTCTGAACTTTGTAACAGATTAAGCTTACCATCGGACAATTCATAAAGATGTTCAAAAATCACGGCATCAGTAACGGTATCTTTATTCCAACTCAGGTATGATTTTTTCATGTGATTGGCAATTACCTTTACCAATGCGTTTTTCATTTCGCCTTCTTCCCAACTATTGGCTACCGAAATCATGTAAGTAATATTATTTCCGTAAAAACGGTACTTAGGATTTTTTTGTGGGTAAGCTAAACGTTCCGGTTTTAAATGAATAACATCACGTGTTGGTATAGGATAAGGAGAATCTACATCCAGTTTAAAATCGGACATGATAAAAATCTGATCCCATAATTTATGTTGAAAATCAAGTACATCCCGCAGATGTGGGTTTAAGCTTCCCATTACCTGGATGATATATTTTGCAGCTTTATTACGTGTTTCCCGATCTTCAATCATAGTAGCCTGATCGATCAGTTTCTGCAAATGACGGCCATACTCAGGTATAATTAAATGTGGGCGCTCCGCATTGTACTCCAAATGATGGACTACATCGTTGGCATTTTCTTTTATATATTTCTCGGACATTATAATGAAATTATTCCTTCTATTGTAGATACTTCAACATACTTCTCAATCACCCGTTCCGGGCTCTCCATATTCACATTTACCGAAATACTGGTGTACTTCGCCGTTTTAGATTGTGTGGTTTGTATCACTGCTCCCATGTTATCAAAAGCATTTTCTACTTCTTCTATTTTCTTGGGGTCTGTTGGCACAATAAACTTATATAGGTATTCACTTGGCCATGCTGAAGTACTGTTCAATTCCTCTCTCAACCTTGCATAAAATTCTTCTGTCTTCTTATCCATTCTTTTTAAAATAAAAGCAAATATACAGTATTGATTTTAGATTTCTAAGTTTTATTATTTGCTAATTAAAATGATATAATTTCCATTGGAGTTCATACTTTTTTCCTACTATTTACGTTTAGATAAAAAAACCTCATCATCAAACCTTTAGAATCAAAACCAAATGAAAAAAAAGGCATTCTTTTTAACCTTGATTATTGCAGTAAGCTGGTTTGGCTATGCTAAGTATAACCGCTATATTGCAAAAAACAACAAGCCAATAACAGATACTAAAGCTTTAGACCGAAAAGCGAATGAGGCACTGGATTTTTGTACTAAAAATAATTTCAACAAGGATTATTGTATTCTTATAGATATGAGCGTCCACTCGGGACTGAATCGTTTTTTTCTATATGATTTCAAAAAACATAAAGCCACAATGACTATGCTGGTTGGGCATGGTTGCGGTAACCATCCCTGGAGTTTTGACTGGTCAAAGGATAATCCGGGTTTTAGCAATGTCGATGGCAGCCATCTTTCGTCTCTGGGGAAATACAAAATCGGCAAACGGGCCTGGAGCGATTGGGGCATCAATGTAAAATATGTTCTTCATGGTCTTGATACCACTAACAGTAATGCCGAAAAGCGCTTCATTGTTTTCCATTCCTGGGAAAAAGTGGCTGAAAAGGAAATCTATCCTGACGGAACTGCTGAAGGTTGGGGCTGCCCAACAATTTCAAACAACAACATGAAAATCATTGACCCGATGCTGCAACAATCCAAAAAACCGGTTTTGATGTGGATTTACAAATAAAAAGCCCTTTCCAATGGAAAGGGTTTTTTATTTATATTCCTGCAACCGCTTTTATTTCATCAATAATCCTCAAGGCTAAAGCATCGGCGGCTTCCTGAGTTTGTGCTTCGGTGTAGATACGAATGATTGGCTCAGTATTGGATTTTCTCAAGTGAACCCAATTGTCCGGAAAATCAATTTTTACTCCGTCAACGGTACTGATTTCCTCGTTTTTGTATTTGTCTGTCATGGCTGCCAGAATAGTATCAACATCAATCTGAGGGGTGAGCTCGATTTTATTTTTGCTCATATAATATTGTGGATAAGACGCTCTTAATTCGGCTACCGACATATCAAGACTGGCCAAATGTGTTAAGAATAATGCTACTCCTACTAAACTATCACGACCGTAATGTGATTCCGGATAAATGATTCCGCCATTTCCTTCGCCACCTATAATGGCATTGGTTTTCTTCATCATTTCAACGACGTTTACTTCTCCTACGGCACTCGCCTGATAGTTTCCGTTGTGTTTGTTGGTAATATCTCTTAAAGCTCGGGACGAACTCATATTAGAAACCGTATTGCCGGGAGTCTTACTCAAAACATAATCGGCACAGGCTACCAATGTGTATTCTTCTCCAAACATTTCTCCATCATTCGATATAAAAGCCAAACGGTCTACATCAGGGTCAACTACGATTCCGAAATCGGCTTTTTCATCAACAACCAATTTGCAGATATCGCCTAAATGTTCTTTCAATGGTTCAGGATTATGCGGAAAATGGCCGTTAGGTTCGCAATATAATTTGACGCATTCCACGCCCATTTGCTCTAGCAATTTCGGGATAATGATTCCTCCTGAGGAATTTACTCCATCAACTACAACCTTAAATTTTCTTTTGGCCACCGCTTCAGCATCTACCAAAGGTAAATTCAACACCTCATCAATGTGTATGTCCATATAGGCATCATTCACGGTAATTTCGCCTAAGGAATCCACATCTGAAAAGTCAAAAGCTTCTGATTCGGCTATTTCTAAAATCTGTTCTCCATCTTTTCCGCTAAGAAATTCGCCTTTAGCATTGAGCAATTTTAAGGCATTCCATTGTTTGGGATTGTGAGATGCAGTCAAAATGATACCGCCATCTGCCTGTTCTAAGGGAACCGCTATTTCAACTGTTGGTGTGGTAGAAAGACCTAAATCTATGACATCGATTCCTAATCCGATTAGGGTATTTACCACCAAATTGTGAATCATTGGTCCTGAAATTCGGGCATCACGACCTATTACTACTTTTAATTTATCTTTTTTAATATTATTTTTCAGGAAAGTTCCATAAGCTGAGGCAAATTTTACAGCATCAACCGGAGTAAGATTGTCACCTACTTTACCGCCTATAGTTCCACGAATTCCTGATATTGATTTTATTAAAGTCATTGTTGTTATTTTGAATTATAAATTTAAAATGGTTTACAAATATAAAAGTTACTCAGTGGCTAAGTCGCAAAGTCGCAAAGTTTTTTTCTATATTTACAGAAATGCAATCCAACCTCAATGAACTTCCTTGCACATGTTTATCTTTCCGGCTCTGACGATTTGGTAAAAATCGGCAACTTCATGGCTGACAGTATCCGTGGCCATAGCTATGATAGCTACCCCAAGGAAATACAAAAAGGAGTTCTGCTTCACCGTTCGATTGACAGTTTTACCGACATGCATCCTATTTATAGACAAAGCAAACATCGGCTTCATGAAAAGTATGGCCATTATTCGGGTGTGATTATGGATATTTTTTATGATCATTTTTTGGCCAAAAACTGGAGTGATTATTCTAATGTAAACCTTGAAGATTATGCCGATAACTTTTACCATCTTTTAAAAGACAATTACGAAATCCTCACCGAAAGGGTGAAAGGAATGATGCCTTACCTGATAGCACGGAACTGGTTTGTAAGTTATGCTTCGCTGGCGGGATTGGAAATGATAATGTTTCAGATGGATCACCGTACTAAAAATCGGGTGGCCATGCATGAATCGATTGTAGAGCTTCAGGAGTTTTATCCCGAATTTGAATCGGAATTCAGGTTGTTTTTTGAAGAACTGCAAAAGCATTGTGCTGAAAAACTAGCCGAATTAAATCAATAAAAGGCAGAATGATTAATGCATTGCTCCAAAATAGCTTTTCCATACTTTTCTGATAACCGTTCCAAATGTTTTTTCCGTTTCAATTAAAAAAACCTGCTGATTTATTGGGGTTTCTATTTCCTGTCCATCAATGGTGGTTTTAACTCTATATTTCATAAGCCAACCTTCAGCAAAGATTCCGGAATATTCATTTTGATGTGTTACAGAAAAATGCATCGGTTTCGAAGTCTTTAATTTTTGAAGTAAATCCAGCAGTAAAATAGACTGATGTCCAGCAGCGGTAAAATCAACTATAATTGGGTTTTGATTATCAAATAACTGTTCTATACTCAGTACAATTTCTTTTTTTGCTTCGGGAGTTAGTGTAGAATTAGTAAGTAATTCACAATAATTATAAAAATCATTGGCTTTGCCTTCAAAATTATTGTTATAGGCATCAAGCACTTTGGAAGAAAGCCTGTTTTGCAGACTTATTCCTTTAGATACAGCCTGCTGCGCCTGCATGTTTATGCAGAATATAAGCAACACTAAGTAACCCGTTTTTTTCATCATTCCTGAGTGAGTCTTATGAATTTTATTTTCTGATTTTCGTCTTTCTCTATTTCTATTATCTTCATCCTCCGCATTGAAACCGAGGGAATAACCAGTTTTTGAGCAAATTCTTTTTTGTCGAAATATTCTGCTCCCAGATTTCCTTTGAGCATTATCATAACTTCCAAATCATCTGAAAGAATTTTGTCTAATTGTAGTTTTCGGGTTTCCCATCCTTTTATATCTGAAAACATGAATGCTTTGAGCATCATTGCATAATCATCGGGCTTCAATTCTACTGCCACTGTTTCATCCGATTTTGGACTTAAGGCTACGGTTTTAGTTTTATAATAAGGACTTTTTATCACAATTTTAGAGACTGTATCTGCTACAGCTATTCTGGCATTCTCTACTTTGATAGGGTTTGCCGTAGTGTCTGATGCCTGATAAACTTTAATCTCTTCGTTTCCTATTTTTTCATTGGTGTAAGCATCTTTAATTTCTATCGTTCTGGAAGGAACTTCAGATTTAGTTTTCCAAATAATAATTCCTAGCAAACCGATACTCAATAATATTACACCTAAAACAAGTGTTCTTTTTATTCCGGTTTTCTTTTGAACTTCACTCTTTGGGGTTTCTTCAAATATAAATTCGTCCCAACCTGAATGGCCTGTAAATTGGGCCAAAATATTCAGCATGTCTTTTCGGGGAAGCTTTTCGTTGCTTTCAGGTTTTAAATGGGTATAAATCCATTTTTCACTAATAGGCTGACGGCATTTTTCCTCAATTAAAAGAATCAGGTTTTGAATATCCTGAGAACTGAACGTTTTCCAATTTCCTGTAAAATAAGGATAATGCTTCTTGTATTCAAGCAGCACTTCTTCTTTTAATTTATGGAATTGTTCGTTTGCAGTCATCGTTTTTCCGCTTCAAAAATAAGAAGCGACTGATTTTATTTTGCTGTAAATCTACTGTAAAAGCCCTGTAAATGTAACTAAAAAACTTTACAGCGGTTTGACTGTTGTTTTACCAAAAGCAAAATTTTCAGAGTTCCTAACATTGCCTCATAATTTTAAATTCTACAAAAATGAAATCTTTAAAAACAACTTTAGCACTACTCTTATTTTATCACATTGGATTTGCCCAAATCGTTGGCAATGTTCTTTACCGGGACAAGGATTATAAAAAATTAAATGTCATCGGGTATACTCTTTCGGACAATTCGCTTACATTCAATGTTTCTATTCTGTTGAACAAAAAAGCAGATTCCTACAGGATTACGCTTGGACTCAATGAGGAGGCAACTACTGTTAAGGAATGTAATACCAAAATTAACAAACGTATTGACGGGTTTACGCAGAAATTATCTAAACTCGGAATAAAGGAAAATGGTTTTTATGTTGATTTCATATCACAGAATAAAATCTATGACTTTTCGATTACAGACAATAAAGCGAATCAATTTCAAAAAGGCTTTGAAATTAAAAAGAACATTATCATTAGCACCAATTCGTTGAAAAACATTGATACCATCATTGAATTAGCGAGCGAATTTGAAATTTATGACATTGTAAAAGTAGATTATCTTACTGAAAATGTTACAGAAATATACAATACTCTGTTTGCTGAAGCTTTAAAAATAGCTGCTGTGAAAAAGGATCAGTATTTTTCTTCTTTTAACAAAAAGAGTATAGGGAATCCAACATCTTCGGGTGAACTTACTGCCTACACTCCCGAAAATCAATATCAAAATTATAAAGCTTATGAGAGTTCTGAGGTGGAAACTTATTATAATAACTCAAATCCTAACTTCAAGAAAGTGGCCCGCAAAAACAATACGTTCTACTATGAAGGTATTTCGCAATCGGGTATGGACAAAACAATTAATGTAACTACTCCTGAAGTGGGTGTCCAATATGTATTATCTTTGAATATTGTCTACAAAATTGACACTTCTAATTAAATGAAACATTTGCTTTGGCTGCTTTTATTACTTTCGGTTTCTGTTTACTCCCAAAATGGGCTTGTTGCGGATAAGGCTATGGTGGTTTCTGCCCGGGAAGAAGCTTCTAAAATTGGGGTTGAAATTATCCGAAAAGGCGGCAATGCTTTTGATGCAATGGTAGCTACACAATTGGCTCTGGCGGTGGCATATCCGTATGCCGGAAACATTTCGGGCGGTGGTTTTATGGTTTACCGAAAAGCTAATGGTGATGTTGGTTCCTTAGATTTTAGAGAGAAAGCCCCTAAAAAGGCTTCAAAAAATATGTATCTTGACAAAAACGGGAATGTAATCCCGAATCTGAGTACTGACGGGGCTTTAGCTGTTGGCATTCCGGGAAGTGTGGCAGCTGTTTTTGAGGTACATAAGAAGTTGGGGAAACTACCGCTTAAAGATTTGTTCCAACCGGCTATTGATTTGGCCAAAAGAGGCATCGTTGTTACACAAAAAGAGAAAGCCAAACTTGACGAATACCGTGACATCATAGTTAAAGTTAGTGGAGATAAAACGCTTTATAATAAAACATTTCAGGTTGGTGATACGATTAAATATTTGGCGTTAGCCCATACACTCCAACAGATTCTGAAAAATGGTAAGGATGAGTTCTACAAGGGAAAAACGGCTCAAAAACTGGTGGCATTTCTCAAAGGAAAAGGCGGTATTATTTCAATGAAAGATTTGGCCGGTTACAAAGCAGTTTGGCGCAAACCGATAACTTTTAAATACAAAGAGCTTACGGTAATTTCAATGGCGCCGCCATCAAGTGGAGGGATTACTTTGGCACAAATTATGAAAATGACGGAACCGTATAATGTGGCGCAGTATGGTCATAATTCTGCCCAATACATGCAAATTTTAGCGGAAGCGGAACGCCGAGCTTATGCGGACCGGAATTATTTTCTGGGTGATCCCGATTTTGTTAAAATTCCGCAAAAGGAACTACTTGATGACCGTTATCTGAAAGAGAGAATGAAAAGCTTTTCGTTTGAAAAAGCTACACCTTCGGCAGAAGTGAGTCATGGTGATGTGAGTGTTTATGAGAGCAATGAAACCACCCACTACTCTATTGTTGATGCCGAGGGGAATGCTGTTGCGGTAACCACGACACTTAATGGCGCTTATGGTTCTAAATTGTATTGTGATGAACTTGGTTTTTTCCTGAATAACGAAATGGATGACTTCTCTGCCAAGCCGGGAGTTCCAAATTATTATGGATTGGTTGGGGCTGAAGCCAATAGCATAGTGCCTCAAAAACGGATGTTGAGCTCTATGACTCCTACTATTGTTGAAAAAAACGGTAAACTGATGATGTTGCTGGGCTCTCCGGGCGGTTCGATGATTATTACTTCGGTATTGCAGACGATTTTGAATGTGTATGAATTTGGAATGGGGATGCAGCAGGCTGTTGATGCGCCGCGGTTTCATAATCAATGGCTGCCGGATGATATTATGGTGGAACCGGGAAGGTTTGACAAAAGTGTTCTGGACAGTTTAGCAACTAGAAATTATAAAATCAATGAAAAGTTTGCACCCATACTGGGCAAAGTAGATGCCATTTTAGTACAGCCAAACGGAAAACTTGAAGGTGGAGCAGATTATCGTGGTGATGATAAGGCTGCGGGGTTTTGATTTTATAAATAACTCTTTCCCTTTTCTGCAGTAACTAGACTTTATACAGTTTTTTGGACATTCTCTCTATTTATTGTTTGTATGCCCGGATTGCACATGAGCATAACGATTGCCGAAGAGAATCCGAGCATAGTAATGAGATTGTTGGGAATAGCTATGAAGTAAAACCCTTTTATTTTAAACGCTTATTATTTATATTTAATAAAAATTTCAATTTTTTGGAAACATAAATTAAATATTTGGATAAGTAAACAATTGTTTTAGTTAAGAAGATTGCTATAAAAATAAAAGGATATAATAGAAAATTGAATGTTATTGTTTTGATCTCAGAAAATAATTTAATTTTTACACTTATACTATGTAATTTTATTTCGTTTTCATCATATACAAATTTAAAATCATTATCCTCAAAATTATTAAAATATGATTGTGTCAGCAACTTTTGATTGTTGCACTGTAAACATAAGTACGATATAATGGCTAGTAATAAAAAAGCTATACTAAATTGAATATTCATGTGTAAATCTGAAAGTATTTCTGCAAAGCCTATGCTATTTACATCATTTAATATTACTATTAAATACACTATAAATGGTATATATAACAGATAATTTTTTATAATTTTTTCGATCAATAGTGTTTTAATCTTATTTTTCTTAATGTTTTTACCCTTAATTACATCGGTTGGAACGGTAAAAACTTCATTCATATTCAAAAAATTATAATGATATCGCCTCCTAGTTAAATTAAATTCTTCGATGTTCAAAATATTAGATTTTGACAATTTAAAATCAGAAGTATCATTTAATTTATTTAGAATAATTTCTGGCACAACATCTAATAT
>CAMFLD010000075.1 GCA_945957245.1 uncultured Flavobacterium sp.
GACTTATACTCCCGGTTTGCAAGCTGACATTTATAATTACATGGAACAGCACGACAAGATTCTTTTATTGTTTGTCAAATTTATATCGTATAACTACCTGCGCCCAATTGAAGTTTGCCGTTTGCAAATAGGGGACTTAGATTTGCAAGACCGGAAGCTTTATGTAAGAGCGAAAAACAGTCCTGTAAAAACCAAGATAATCCCTGAAATACTGATTAATGACTTGCCGGATTTATCCAAGATGAACAGAAATTACTATTTATTTACACCTTTTGCAATAGGTGGAGAATGGGAAACTTCTGAAACGGATAAACGGGATTATTTTTCCAAACGATTTAAGAAAGTAAAAGACCATTTTAAACTGGGCAAAGATTATGGTTTGTATAGTTTTAGGCATACTTTCATAACCAAGCTATATAATGAGTTTGCAAAGACTATGACTCCCAATGAAGCTAAAAGTAAAATGATGCTTATTACTGGGCATAATACTATGGATGCCCTGGAAAAATATCTAAGAGATATTGATGCGGTGCTGCCGGAGGATTATTCGAGTTATTTAAATAGTTAAATGACATTTAATTATTTCTGAGTAATAAATTATTTCTACAAATGTTAAAATTTGATGATATTTTATTACATTAGCATCAGTTCCAGAATCAAATACCACAAAGTTTTATTGAAAATGATTTTACCCTGCTTTTTCCAAGCCGCTTTGGAAAAGCGGGATTTATTGTATTGCAAATTTTTTAAAAATGGTCGAATAAAAATTAAAGTAATAGATTTTGTCTACAAATAAACATGCCATTATCCGTTATCAAACTTTAGATAAGTGCTTCCGTAATCCCGGGAAAAATTATGCTATTGACGACCTTGTAGAAGAGTGTAATAAGGCAATTTATGAATATACAGGTAAAGAGGAAGGGATAAAAAAAAGACAACTTTATGACGATATTAGATTTATGGAAAGTCAACAAGGCTGGAATATCGAATTAAAGAAAGTAAAAGATGGCAGAAGAGTCTTCTATCAATATGAAGATGCAAAATTTTCTATTTCAAATCAACCGTTAAATGAAACTGAAGCAAATCAACTTAGAGAAGCTTTATTAACATTAGAAAGGTTCAAAGGATTGCCACAGTATAAGTGGATTAATGAATTGAATACTAGATTAGAATCGTCCTTTAGTTTAAAGCAAAAAAGTGATGTTATAATTAGTTTCGAAGAAAACGAATTCTTAAAAGGATTAGAATTCATCCCTAAACTTTACAATGCGATTCTTTATAAAAAAGTATTGAGTGTAAATTATAAGAGCTTTAAAACCGAAAATCCGACTAGTATTATAATTAATCCCTATTATCTAAAACAATTCAATATGCGTTGGTTTTTATTTGGAAAATCAAATGAATATGAATCTATTACAAATTTAGCTTTAGATAGAATTGAAAGTATAGAATATTTAAATCAACAATACATTAATTCTGATATTGATTTTAATGAATATTTTGATGATGTTATTGGCGTTACAGTTCCTAACGATAAAGTCGAAATCATTATACTTGATATTAGTGAATCTTTATTGCCTTATTTGAAGACCAAACCTATTCACGGTTCACAAATAATAAAAGAGATAGACGGTAAAAATTATTTACATTTAAAAGTTATACCTAATTATGAATTGGAAATGTTGATTTTGTCACATGGGGAAAAAATAAAAGTAGTGGAGCCATTATTTTTAGCAGAGAAACTCCTGGATAGGGTTAACAAAATGAAAAATAATTATTAGTGCAGATAGAATGCACTAATAGCTTTTACTTTTGATAAAAATTTATGATATGAGTGAATTTTACAAAATCTTAAAGGCTCGCAATCTTGATTTTCATAATGGTCAGCCAGTGTGGAAGTACTCCATTTCTGATTCAGAGTTCAATCAATTAAAAGATAGTTTTAAAATTGTTGAACGACTTTCTCAACTAAACCCTAAAGATTGCGCAATCTACTATGCTGAGTGGTGGAAAAGAATTTTCAATGGTGGATATCCCTCAAAAGATGAAATTTTTAATTCATTAGGTTCTGATAAATTGTGTTTTGATTCCAATGATTTTTATGAACTAGCAAAAAAAGGTGGATACCTTTTAAACTATAAATGGATTAAGATTCAAAACACACATTATCTTAAAACCTTATTATTACAAGGCGGTCTTCCATTAAAACACATACAAAATAATCGAGGGAAGTATAGAGATTTTCTTTTAAAAATTATGCACTTAAATCCCAGTTCTATTGAAGATTTTTCTACCAATACTGAATTAACAGTTTTGCTGCCTAAATCAAGTCAAAATGAAATTATTTATAGTAGTTGTCTTGAAATTGTTCGCGCCGTATTGGATAATGATGAAAATGAGTTGTTAAGCTTCAGAGCAAATGCAGACCTAAAGCAAATTACTGAAGATTTAATTTTTGAAAGAGACAAAGTAAGAAAAAGAAATAATGCTATTAAATTCAAATGGAATTTTAATTCTAAAAGTAATACCTTTTTTCTCAATACTAATATTACGTCAAAAATAGGATTTGAAGAACTGAATTATATTTTACATGATCAAATTGTTGATTACCAAAATGAATATAAATTATTTGTAGGTGAAGATTTAATTGCCAAACTCATAAAAAGAAATAATAATACATATAAGGTAGCGCAGTTCAAAGATTTTGTAAGTTTCTATGAAGATTATAATGCTGAAATTTATGTAATTGATAGTAATGACGGAATTTATTATGCTAATCATTTACTTTATTCCATATTAAACTTAGATTTTCCAACATTATGGTCATTGAGTAATAATGAAAATTTTGTTTTAGAAAAATCAAGGCACACAAATAACAATTACGGTTATATAATTTCAAATGACACTTTTTCAATAGATGGAAAATTTGAAGAAAAAACGGAAACAGAAATAAATAGTAAGCCTTTCTCTATAATAAAATTTCAAAACGAAATCAAGTTAAAAAAGGCTGATGGAAATGCGATTAAGTTTAAAACAAATATTGAGAATACGTTTGATTGGAGTATAATAAGTGAAAAGCCAAAATGGTTAGTTAAAAGCAATTTAAATACTATAAAAAACAACTTGAAAATACTTGTCTATGATAATAATGGGCAGAGGATTAATAATCCAACCATAGAATGGAAACAAGTAAATAAAAGTATATGGAATTCAAAACACATTATACCAGAATTGGGAATCTTAGATATCAAAATTTCACATGACGGTATTGATGAGTTTGAAAGAGTTTTTAATACTGGTGATTTGTGCTTGTCAACAAGTTCAGATTACAACAACCCACAAATTGTAGTAAATAGCAATTCTTTTGTTTTAGAAGTTTACAAGTCAGACTGTTATGCTGTTAGTATAAATCAAAAAACAGTAACTTTTGAAATAACAAATCCCTCAAAATTTCCGTCTTCAATCAAAACTAGAATTAGAGCAAATAATCAAAGTTTTGGAATACTTGCCGAAGTAATTTCACCTTTTCAAGGAGTTATATTGGTCGACCAAAATGAAAATATAGTAGAGGAAGACAAAATATATTTAGATAAAATAAAAGGTTGGCGATTAATTGCAAATTCTTATGGAAAAGAATATGAAGTAAGAGTTTTTAATAATAAGAATCAGGAAATTGTTATATCAAAAAAGATAGAACGAAAAGTAATACCGTTGTTTGAGTTTTACGATACGTTTAAATCACTTTTTCAGCTTTATAATATTATCGATGTTGATAATTATTTAAAAATGGAAATTTGTGAAATCAACCCAAATAGAAGAAGTAAAACTATTAAAAGTTATAGTGTTAAACAGTTTTCTGAAACAATAAAATGGGAGGTAAATGATGAAAACACAATAAAATTTGATGAAATTTCAAACATTGATATTTCCAATGATGTATATGCTTTGCCACTGGATTGTGATTTGGAACATATCGACAAGATTGAAATAAAAAAAGATTTAGATTTTTACTCAATTAATGCCACCACCGCAGATAAATTTATTCTCTTCTCTGATAAAAATTCAAAATTCAAAATTAAGCCTGAATTTATTTCTGTGAATCCGGAGAATGAATTAACAACAATTGAGGATAGAAACAATAGAATTAGTAATTATTCTGAGCAACTTTTAGCCGAGGATTATACCTGTGATGTATGGAATAAGTTTTGGGTTTATTATTATCTGTGCAAAGAAAATGATTTGCCTTTTGCAACATTTGATATTATTAAAGCAATTACCACATCATCTCAATTAGCAGCAAAGGCGTTTGCTTTTTTATCGGTAAAATTTGATGCAGGAGAATATAAGTTTTCAGGAAATGATTTTGTCGAATTAGAAAATGACTTAGGATTCTCTTTCCATTGGGTTGAACTATCAGATTGGTTAAATACATGTCAAATTAACCCTCAAATATTTGAAGCATTAGCTGTTATGCTGAATTTTAAATGGAACAAATTAAGTTTGTGTTTACTTCAAAAAAGTAGGATTGACAATTTTGTTTTTAATGCGGAGCTTAACAGTGTTAGAGAGCGTTTAGGCGAAAGAGTTTTAAGCCAACTGCCTTTTTACGATATAGGAAAAGACAGAAATAATTATGTTAAGCCAATACCACAAAAGCAATGGAACGATCAAGTTAATATTCTAGTGATTGCACCACTTACGGTAGCTTCATCCATTTCAGGTAAAAATACAGGTCTATGGCATGTAAACGGGGACAATTTTAGAAGGAGAATTAAGTATGTGGAAGACCTTGATAAAAAATGGTATGAAGAATCATTAATTTATTATTTAAACTAAAAGTAGTATGAGCCAAGAAATAAAATTCAAAAAAATATATAGTGAGATTCAAGATAGATTAAAAGAATCTATTTTATCACTTTGGGCAACAGGTGATGCTCAATTTCAAGACTATTTATCAGATTTATTTGAAGAAGAAAAATTGTTAGCCGAACCGGTTTTTCAAAATACTTTTCCATGGACACCAGCTAAGGAGTCATTTGGTGATCTAACTAATTTGTTTGATAATAACTTTATTAATAAGCTAGATAAAATAAAAGGTGAATACGAATTTCCTAAAAATAGAAATCCCTACAAGCATCAAATTACGAGCTGGAACACTCTTCTAAAAGAAAAAAAATCTATTGCAGTTACAACTGGTACAGGTTCCGGTAAAACAGAATGTTTTATGTTGCCAGTACTACAAGATTTATACGAAAATTGTCAAAATGATATTGGAGTAAGAGCTATATTCTTATACCCCTTAAATGCGTTAATTGGCAGTCAGAAAAAAAGAATGGATGCATGGGTAAAAGCCTTAGATGGTTTAACTTATGCTGTTTATAATGGTAATACTGAGGAAGATTCAACAGCTATTAATAGAAATAAATACTGGCCAGAACTAATAGCAAGGAAACAGATTCGTGAAACTCCACCTCAAGTTCTTTTTACAAATCCATCAATGTTGGAGTATATTCTAGTTCGTGATAAGGATGTACCACTACTGGAAAATTCTAAAGGTAAACTACGTTGGATTTTGTTAGACGAGGCACACACATTAGTAGGTTCAGCAGCATCAGAAATGGCTTTGCTGATTAGAAGAGTAGTCGATGCTTTTGAAGTTGATATTAAGGATTTACGTTTTGCAATTACTTCAGCAACAGTAGGTAGTGAAGAAGAAAGTGAAAAAAGTTTAAAAGATTTCATGGCTAATCTCTGTGGTATAGAAAGTCGTCAAATAGAGGTAATTACAGGTGTGAGAGAATTCAAAACACTACCGGATAATTTTCAAATTGACAATAAGAATGAAATTGAACTTTTAAGAAAAAAAGTATATAACTCGAAGGCTATTACTTTAACTCAAATAACAGAAAGTTTAATAGCAAAGGATAGTTCATTAGAGGAGAAATTAGAAATTGTTGATTCAATTGTTGAAAATAAAAGCGCAGATGTTTCAATTCTACCACTTAGAGCTCATCTCTTCTCACGAGGAATTGGCGGTGTTTATGTTTGTTCAAATCCAAATTGTGATAAACATAAAAGTTTTGATTCAAAAAGTCTATTGGGTACTATGACCACTTATGCGGAGAAAAACTGTTCAAAATGTAATTTTCCAATGTTTGAACTAGTGGCTTGTCGTTCGTGTGGTAATGAATTATTAAAAGCAGAAAAACGACTTGAAAGAAACGGGAATGAAATTCTAACACTTTCCACTTCAATTAATCAAGACAATTTTATTGTTGATGATATAGATAATGATGAGAGTGAAGATGTAAATCCAATTACAGAATCATTTTTCTTTACAAAAAGAAATACCAATAAAAGACATGTTCCGCATACATTAGAATTTGGAATAGATAACAGTGGTAGAATAAATCGTAATCAAGACGTTTTTATTGAAGCTGATCGAGATGGTGAATGTGTTTGTCCTTATTGCTCCAACAATCTGGATAATCCATTATATTTCAGAATTTCATCCTCATTTATGAATAGAATTTTATCGGATGTGTTTCTGGAAAACACACCTGAGGCTGACGAAATCCGTTCTGAAATGCTATGGGAAGGACACAAATACATTTCATTTACAGATAGCCGTCAAGGAACTGCAAAAATATCAGCATTAATTAATATTGATAACGAGAACAATTGGATACGCTCACAAGTGTTTCATAAGCTGTGGCAAGAGCAATTAAATTTATCCTCTGACGAGACATTTAATTCAGATGAATTAAAAGAACTTGAAGAACAATTAGCACTTCAAAAGATTCCGGTATTAAGAAAAGCTATTGAAGAAAGTATTAATAGCATAAAAACCAATGCTCAAAGAAACAACGAAAAAGTAAGATTGTCTTGGAAACAATTTTATGATTATTTAAATCCTAAATCAGACTTAAAAACACTTTTCAAGAATAACAATCCAAGAGAAGATAATATGAGTAATCTTGAAAGATATTCAAGAGCTCTTCTATTTGACAATTTTGCCAGAAGATTACCAAGAGAGCGCTCATTAGAAAATTTGGGGATGATTAGTTTGGTATATCCTGATTTGGATAATGTTCAATTACCTGCAATTGCAGCTCAATACAATTTAACTTTAGAGGATTGGAAAAGTATTTTAAAAATAGGATTAGATTATGTTATCAGATACCAATTTAACTTCTTTGTTGACAATGTAATTTATCCTTATTCAACTTCCTTTTTGAGAAGCGTACATATCCATGAGCCGGATTCGAACTTGCCGAATGTAAAAAAATGGCCTACATTCAGTAGAAATGAATTAAGACCAAATAGAATGGCACTATTATTATGTGCTGGTTTAGGGTTTGTAAACAGAGCTGAAATTAATAATGAAATTGAGGATGATATAAACCAATTATTAACTGAAATTTGGAGAACTATAAGAGGTAGAGTTCTAGAGGCTGATGGAAATGGGTTTAAGCTTAAAATTGAAGAGAGAACAAAATTTCAATTATCTGAAAAACTTTGGTTATGTCCGGTAAAAAAGCGTCTAATTGACGCACAATTCAAAGGATATTCTCCTTGGATTACGGGCTCTTTTACAGAAGACAATATCAGACATTTTGAGATAAAACAATCACAACCATTCACATTCCCAAAATTCCAATTTCCATTTAACAGAAATGAGCAAAATGAATTGAATCTTTCAGCAACAAAAGATTGGATTACTAATAATTCAGCCGAATGGAAGCAAAATGGATTATGGAATGATATTCACGAAAAAATAATTCTAAATAGACCGTTATATTTATCCGGAGAGCATTCTGCTCAGCAAAACGAAAAAAGGCTAAAACAATTAGAAGATAAATTTGAGAAGGCTGAAATAAACATTCTGAATTGTTCTACTACTATGGAAATGGGTGTGGATATCGGTGGCATCTCAACAGTTGTTATGAACAATGTGCCACCTGGTCCGGCAAATTATTTGCAAAGAGCTGGTCGAGCTGGTCGAAGAAAAGAGAGCAAATCAATAGCTTTTACAGTTTGTGCTCCAAATCCGGTTGGTTTGAATGCTTTTAACACGCCTACTTGGGCATTAACACATAATATTGCTCCGCCATTTATCTCTTTCAATAGTGTACAGGTTATAGAGCGTCATATAAATGCTTTCTTTCTGGGAAAATTTGTTCAAACTGATGCGGTTAGAGGTATAAGGGTTACAGATAAAATAGAAAGTTTCTTTTTTGATGAATTAGAACCAATAGCTGTAAAATTCATCACTTGGTTGATGGGTAATGAAGTAAAACAATATTCAAATCAAGTAGCTGACTTAGTAAGAAACACTGGTTATGAAGATAAAAACTTCAACTACATTTTGAATAAAGTATTTTCAAATTTTAACCAACTACTTAATAAATCTAAAAGCAAAAAAGAAGGTTTCGAAAGTAAACTAAAAGAAATGGAAGAGGAATTTGGAAATACTTCTCCTGCTTTTAAAGCTGTGAACATTCAATATATTCAGTTTTTAAAGAAAAATGCGCTTACCTTTTTAGCCCAAGAAGGATTTTTACCAACAGCTGGTTTACCTACTGGTATTGTTGAATTTGACACGACTAACATCGACAGTCTAAATAATCGGAATAGCGGGAAAAAAGAAAATCCATCTTATTTTATTACAAGAGCATTAACTGAATTTGCTCCGGGTAATAATATTGTTATCGACGGGATGAATTATCATTCTTCAGGTATTATTTTAGATGATAACTGGGGGAATCAATCTTCTAAAGAAATAATCCAATTATGCAATTCATGTGGTTACCAAAGAATTGTGGAAGTTTCAGAAGGACAAACTATTGAAACGGAATGTCCACATTGTCATACCCAAAATTTTAGAGGATTGGTTTCTGATAATGATGGTAAGAGAGGCACTTTTACTGAAATGATTCAACCGGCTGGTTTTGCGGTAGACATTTATCAAACTCCAAATCGAAAAATATCCGAATCATCAGGAGTACAGTATGTAGATCCTTTGTTAATTAATGTTAAGCCTTGGGATAATAATAGTAATACCATTTATGATATTAGAGAGAGTGAAGAAAATGGAGAAATTTTATACTACAATATAGGTAATGGCAACGGTTTTCACGTTTGTTTACACTGTGGTAAAACCGGTTTATCGTTAGAGCAGCTAAATGACCATAGAAGATTAAGAGGTGGCAAAGATGATAATGGCGGTTCAGCATGTTCAGGTAATTATTCTGCCAATGCCATAAGACCAAATGTTATTTTAGGAGGTCGATTTAAAACTGATTTCAGCGAAATTAGAATTAGAGAAAATAACGCCTATTCAAGAAATGAAACATTATTGTATTCACTAGGTTCAATTTTCGTAAAAGAACTGGCAAGTTATTTGGCTATTGAGCATGGTGAACTTGACTTTGGAATTAAGAGATATGATACTTACTCAACAATTTTCATTTTTGATACTACCAAAG
>CAMFLD010000076.1 GCA_945957245.1 uncultured Flavobacterium sp.
CTTGAGCCGGAGTCACTACTACAGCTGGTGCTGGAGTAATAGTAAATGTTCTTGTAATTGTAGTACCTGCATAACATTTGTCAGATACATTATAAGTTACAGTGGTTGTTCCACCACAGTATGCCGGTGCTGATGGTTGTCCATAAGAACCAACTGGTGAACATCCTCCTGACACAGTGAATCCTGCTAACCAGGCATTGAATGCTGCATTAGCAGCTTCCTGATTGGCATAAGAACATGCATTTGAAGTACTGTTTTCTGGTCCGTTTGCTACAACAGCTGGTGCTGGTGTGATGCTAAACGTTGCAGTATAAGAAGCACCTTCATAACATTTATCGCTAACTGTGTAAGTTACAGTAGTTTCTCCGCCACATGCGTTTGGTGCTTGTGGAGTACTTTCTCCGAAGCTTCCGATTGGTGAACATCCTCCTGATACAGTAAATCCTGCTAACCATGCATTGAATGCTGCATTAGCGGCTTCCTGATTTGCATAAACACAAGCTGAAGTTCTGCTATCGTGAGCAGAAGTAACATTAACTGCTGGTGGTGGTGTAATTGTAAACGTTCTTACAATGAACGAACCTTGGTAACATTTATCAGTAACAGCGTAAGAAACGGTTACAGTTCCTCCGCAATATTGAGGTGCCTGAGGTGCTGTCTGAACTGCTCCAACTACTCCAAGAACTCCAACTGGTGAACATCCTCCTGATACAGTGAATCCTGCTAACCAAGCATTGAATGCTGCATTAGCGGCTTCCTGATTTGCATAAGAACATGCACTTGATGTACTATTTTCAGGTCCATTTACTACAACAGCAGGTGCTGGGGTAATAGTAAACGTTCTTGTGATTACAGTTGGCTCATAACATCTGTCAGTAACTGTATAAGTAACGGTTACTGTTCCTCCACAATATTGTGGTGCCTGAGGAGCTCCTCCTTCACCAAAACTTCCAATTGGGCTGATACCGCCGCTTACTGTAAATTGAGCTAACCATGCATTGAAGGCTGCATTAGCAGCTGCCTGATCTGCATAAGAACAAGCTCCAGAAGTACTATCTGTTGGAGAACCAACAACTACAGGGTTAGCTGGTGTTATAGTGAACGTTCTTACAACAGTTGTCCCTTCATAGCATTTATCAGTAACTACATAAGTAACTGTGGTAGTTCCTCCACAATATGGTGGTGGAGTTGGTTGACCATAGTTTCCTGATGGTGCGCATCCTCCGCTTACAGAGAATTGAGCTAACCATGCATTGAAGGCTGCATTAGCAGCTGCCTGATCTGCATAAGCACTTGATGTAGTAGTATCATTAGCCGGAGCATTTACTACTACTGCTGGTGCTGGTGTAATTGTAAATGTAGCTGTAACTGAAGTTCCTGCATAACATTTATCAGATACATTATAAGTAACTGTTGTCATACCTCCACAATACGGCGGTGCAACTGGCTGTCCATAAGACCCAACCGGTGAACATCCTCCTGATACAGTGAATCCTGCTAACCAAGCGTTAAATGCTGCATTAGCTGCTTCCTGATTGGCATAAGAACATGCATTAGTAGTGCTGTTTTGTGCCTGAGTTACTACTACAGCTGGTGCTGGAGTAATAGTAAATGTTCTTGTAATTGTAGTACCTGCATAACATTTGTCAGATACAGTATAAGTTACAGTAGTTGTTCCTCCACAAGCATTTGGTGCTGATGGTTGTCCATAAGAACCAACTGGTGAACATCCTCCTGATACAGTGAATCCTGCTAACCATGCATTGAATGCTGCATTAGCTGCTTCCTGGTCTGCATAAGAACATGCACTTGAAGTACTGTTTTCTGGTCCGTTTGCTACAACAGCCGGTGCCGGTGTAATAGTAAACGTTCTTGTGATTGTTGCACCTGCATAACATTTATCAGATACATTATAAGTTACAGTAGTTGTTCCACCACAATATTGGGGTGCTGATGGCTGTCCATAAGAACCAACTGGCGAACATCCTCCTGATACAGTAAATCCTGCTAACCATGCGTTGAATGCTGCATTAGCTGCTTCCTGATTGGCATAAGAACATGCATTTGAAGTACTATTTTCAGGTCCATTTACTACAACAGCCGGTGCTGGTGTAATAGTAAATGTTCTTGTATAAGTGATATTATCATGACATTTATCGCTAACAGTATAAATTACTGTTGTCTGACCTCCACAATATGTAGGAGCTTGTGGAACACCTTCCCCAAAGCTTCCCATTGGAGCGCATCCTCCTGATACAGTAAATCCTGCTAACCAGGCACTGAATGCTGCATTAGCTGCTTCCTGATTGGCATAAGAACATGCACTGGCAGTAGTATTTTCAGGAGTATTTGCAACAACAGCTGGTGCTGGTGTAATTGTGAATGTTCTTGTAATTCTTGAACCTAGATAACATTTGTCAGTTACATCATAGATAACAGTAGTTGTTCCACCACAGTACTCTGGTGCCGATGGCTGTCCGTAAGAACCAACTGGTGAACATCCTCCTGATACAGTGAATCCTGCCAACCAGGCATTAAATGCTGCATCTGCCGCTTCCTGATTTGCATAAGAACATGCATTTGAAGTACTGTTTGAAGGTCCGTTTACTACAACTGCCGGTGCTGGTGTAATAACAAAAACTCTGGTAATTGAAGCTCCTTGGTAACATTTGTCAGAAACTGTATAAGTAACTGATGCACTTCCTCCACAATAAGATGGAGCTTGTGGTGTTCCGTAAGAACCAACAGGTGAGCATCCTCCTGATACAGTGAATCCTGCTAACCAAGCATTGAATGCTGCATTAGCTGCTTCCTGGTTTGCATAAGAACATGAATTTGTAGTAGTGCTTTGCGGTCCGTTGATAGTAACAGCCGGAGCTGGAGTAATTGTAAAAGTTCTTGTAATAGAAGAACCTTGATAACATCTGTCTGTTACATTATAAGTAACATTTACAGAACCTCCACAATAAGGTGGAGCTACTGGCTGTCCATAATTTCCAACAGGAGTACATCCTCCTGAAACTGAAAAGCCAGCTAACCATGCATTAAATGCTGCATTGGCTGCTGCCTGATCTGCATAAGAACATGCATTTGTAGTACTGTTTGAAGGTCCGTTTACTACAACTGCTGCAGGTGTAGGTACCGTAAAGGTACTTGAACAAGTAACCGGCTGAGTGCTACAACGTTCTGTAGCCGTCCATGTTACAGTAATAGTTCCTCCACATGCTTGCGGCGCAACCGGTTGTGCCGGAGACCTTGTGATAACCGGTGAAGTACCACCAGTAGAGCTAAATGATGCTAGCCAAGTATTGAAAGCAGTATTAACTGCTTCCTGTGACAAACAAGGAGCAGTTGTTGTTGATTGTGGACAATTTAAAACAACCGGATTGTATGCTGGTTGCGTAATTGTTTGTGAAGTAGTAGCGATACAACCTTCAGCAGATTCACAACTAACAATATATGTAATTCCTGCTTCGCTTCCAGCTAATCCAGTGAAAACTCCTGTAGTATTAGTTGGTCCGCTTGGTAAAAGAGTATAAGTATATTGACCTATGTCTGAAAATTGTCCAACCGCAGTTAAGGTAGTAGTCTGACCATAACAAAGGATTGGTTGATAAGAAGATGTAACAGCTACTTTCGAAACTGATACTGATTTACTACATTCACAAACTGTGCTTGGAACACTGGTTGTATTAGTAGCATTTAACTGCAAGTTGAACTCTGGTGTACCTGAACCAGGGAAAACTACCAATGATTGTGTAGTTCTGTTAGTAACAGGGTTGTATACAACATTTCCATAACTTCTGATGAAAGCACCTGAGCTATTTGATGGAAAGGAGTAAACAAAGTTAGCATTGTGTTGCGCATCTATAAGATTCGGCGCACCACTTCTTGCAACTTCAATATTGATGATAAAATCACCCGATGTATCATTTGGATCTGCAACAGCACAAGCTTCTAGCGGCCCTATAAGGTTACAGGATGGCACTAAGGTACCCTGCGCTGAAACTCCCTGCATGAAGGATCCCATGAACATCATGAAAACCAAAAGAAACTTATAATTTCCTTTAAGATTTTCAAGACAACAATAGAAACGATCTTTGAATCTCGTTTCTATAATGGATAAAGTTGAATTTCTCATGTAAATGGTTTTTGATTAAAACTAAAGATTGCCTATGGAAACCGATTTTGTACAGGAACAGGTTTTGCTTGCTCCTCTTGAATCTGGCGGATTAATAACGGTTAACTTCAAATTGAAGTTTCCATTCTTGTTTCCGGGATTAATCGTAATACTAGGCGTACCATTTGGAGTAGCAAATGTCGCAGCCGAAGTATTGGATTTAAATTCCCAACGGTAAATCGTTCCGGGAACAGATCTTAGAACCTCAGAATTGATGACGAAGTTTTGACCACCGTCTCTCAGACGTTTAGCCTCTAAAACTCCATTCAAATTACATGCTGGTTGTTGAGCAATTAAAAAGTTAGTAAAAAAGAAAAGGGCTACGAGCAATAGATAGCCTGGAATTTTACTTTTCTTCTCCGAAGTGTTTCCAATGGAATCCCTAATGCCCTGGGAGCGATTAGTTTTACTGAAATCCATTTTAAAGCCGTTTTCTTCTACAAGTAAATTGTAGTCCCGAATGTGCAAACATCCTAGAAAATTCATTAAAGTACTGTTTTTCATAATGATTAGGTATTAAATTATACCACATCATGAATAGGCTTTGTTTAGTATTTAAGGTTAAAAAATATTAGAAAAAATTGCTCATTTTTTCCTAATACTAAATAAGATTAATAATTAGGTAGATATTGATTGGGATGATAAAAGTATATAGAAAAAAATATGGATGTTAAAAAAGTGCCAATTTTTCTATGAACGAATTTATTTAATCGATAAAGTGCATCAATTTTAATTGAAAGAAAAGAGTTGCTAATAAAATTCTAATTCTGAACCAGATACTGAACCCGATCATATTCAAAAATAAAGCCCTTTAATTCAATTAAAGGGCTTTACATTTTATACTTGGACAAACTATTTATTTCTTTACCGCACGCAATGTTTTGGTTTCATCACCTTGTGCAACCACAACAATATAAGTCCCCGACGGAAACTGATCCCCCAATTGCAGATTCTCGACTTCAAATACATCCGTCTGCTTATGATCGATTAATTTGCCCATCATATCATATATCGTAACATCAATCTTATCTTCCGTTGGAGCGGTAAGGCTTAGTTTAAATGTTTCCTTGAACGGATTAGGATAATTTACTGCGCTTAGCTTAGCCGGAGCAATAGAACAATCTTTATAATATACAATCATATTGGAACTATACACGGCTGTGTTACAGCTTCCGTTTGTAAATTTAACTCTATAGTAATTTTTCCCGGCTGGCGGATTTGTTATAGTATAGCTCGATCCGGTAGCACCATCTATGGCTACAAAAGCTGAAGATGCCGGAGCGATGTTGGTATTAAGCCCAACAACTGCCCTTTCCCATTGAATATTTGTAGCAGAATACCCTGAACTTATAGTCAAAACTTTAGTTTGAGTGGTACATAATGGCGCAGTAGATGACCCCTGAGAAGTAGTAGATGTAATATTTCTGGCAATCGGGTCGCTATAAACTGTAACCTGAACCGCTGTCCTTGGGCTTTCAATTGAATTTACCGTTTGAGAAACATAATAAGTCCCACTAACCAACCATGTATTGGAACTTAAAGCTGTTCCGCCTGTAGCAACACTATACCATTTAAGATTGCTTCCCGTAGCTACTAAACTCGAAACCTTGGTTGCACTACAAAATGTTTGTGCATAAGCTATAGGAGCTGCTGTTGAAACACTAATAGTCACTGAAACCTGTACTCTTGCGCTTTCGCATGAATTTAAGGTTTGGGATACATAATAAGTTCCGGTTGTCAAAACTGTTGTTGATGCCAAGGCTGTTCCGCCCGTTGCAACATTATACCATTTTAAAGCAGTACCGTTGGCAACCAAATTTGCTACAGTGGCTCCACTGTTAAATGTCTGTGCAGAGGCCACAGGAAGAGCAGTCACATTTACAGTAACCGCAACAGATGTTCTGTTACTCTCACATGAATTCAAAGTCTGTGACACATAATAAGTACCTGTTGCCAATGCGATTGTTGAAGCCAAAGCGGTTCCTCCTGTAGCGACATTATACCATAGTAAATTAGTTCCTGTAGCTACTAAATTTGATAACGCCGCCGAATTACAGAAAGTTTGCGCTGATGCTGTAGGTGCTGATGTAACATTTATAGTAACTGATACGGCTGTTCTCGAACTTTCAAGCGAATTTACGGTTTGAGAAACATAATAGGTTCCCGTTGCTAAAGCTGTAGTAGATGCCAAGGCTGTTCCGCCTGTAGCCACATTATACCATTGCAAATTACTTCCGGTAGCTACTAAATTTGATACCGTAGCCGAATTACAGAAAGTCTGTGCCGACGCCGTTGGCGCTCCAGGAGCTGTATTGATGGTTACTGAAACCGCAGTTCTTGTACTTTCACAAGAATTTACTATTTGAGAAACATAATAGGTTCCTGTAGATAATAATATTGAAGATGCTAAAGCTGTTCCTCCTGTCGATGAAGTATACCATTGAAGGTTTGTTCCAGTGGCTACTAAATTTGAAACGTTGGCTCCGCTATTAAATGTTTGTGCCGATGCGGTAGGCGCAACTACAGTAGTTACCGTTACCGCAACCAATGCTCTGGCACTTTCACAAGAATTTAGGGTTTGAGAAACATAAAAATTTCCACTAACCAATCCTGTTGAAGCTGTTAAAGCTGTTCCTCCTGAAGCAAAATTATACCATTTCAAAGCAGTTCCGGTAGCAACAAGATTGGCAACGGTAGCAGAACTACAGAACGACTGCGCTGATGCTGTTGGAGCCGGAGTAACATTTATAGTAACACCAACTGCAGCTCTTGCACTCTCACAAGAATTTAGTGTTTGCGAAACATAATAAGTACCTGATGCCAATGTCGTTGTTGATGCCAATGCCGTTCCGCCTGTAGCCACATTATACCATTGTAACGAAGTTCCGGTAGCTACCAAGTTGACAACAGTAGCCGAATTACAGAAAGTTTGTGCCAATGCTGTAGGTGCTGATGTAACATTTATAGTGACTGATACGGCTGTTCTCGAACTTTCAAGAGAATTAACAGTTTGAGAAACATAATAAGTTCCCGTTGCTAAAGCTGTAGTAGATGCCAGGGCCGTTCCGCCTGTAGCCACATTATACCATTGCAAATTACTTCCGGTAGCTACTAAATTTGATACCGTAGCCGAATTACAGAAAGTCTGTGCCGACGCCGTTGGCGCTCCAGGAGCTGTATTGATGGTTACTGAAACCGCAGTTCTTGTACTTTCACAAGAATTTACTATTTGAGAAACATAATAGGTTCCTGTAGATAATAATGTCGAAGATGCTAAAGCTGTTCCTCCTGTCGATGAAGTATACCATTGTAATGAAGTTCCTGTTGCAACTAAATCTGCAACAGTAGCACCACTATTAAATGATTGTGCCGATGCGGTAGGAGCTATAGCAGTATTTATAGTAACTAAAACTGCTGTTCTTTGGCTTTCACAAACAGTCGGAGTCTGAGAAACATAATACGTTCCCGTGGACAAAGCTGTTGTTGATGCCAATACTGTTCCTCCGGACGACACATTATACCATTTCAAATTGGTTCCTGTAGCTACTAAATTGGCTACAGTAGCCGAATTACAGAAAGATTGTGCAGATGCTGTTGGAGCACTAGGATTACTTACCGAAACAATAACCAATGTTCTTGGACTCTCACAAGAATTCAAAGTTTGAGAAACATAAAAATTACCATTCACTAAACTGAATGTTGAAGCTAGTGGTGTACCACCAGTAGTAACCGTATACCATTTCAAAGCCGTTCCTGTAGCGACTAAATTGGCCACAGTCGCACTTCCGCAAAACACCTGGTTTGAAGCAGTAGGTGCCGGAGTCACATTAACAGTAACAGCAACTGGAGTTCTGGAACTCTCTATCGAGTTGACCGTTTGGGAAACATAATACGTTCCTGTTATTAAAGCTGTCGTTGATGCCAATGCAGTGCCGCCTGTAGCTGCATTATACCATTGTAAATTAGTTCCTGTGGCAACCAAATTGGCAACCGTAGCCGAAGTACAAAAAGATTGTGCTGAAGCCGTCGGTGCACCCGGTGCTGTGTTGATGGTAACAGCAACCGCAGTTCTCGCACTCTCACATGAATTTAATGTTTGTGAAACATAATAAGTCCCTGTTGATAATACTGCTGTTGAAACCAAAGCTGTTCCGCCTGTAGCAACGGTATACCATTGCAGATTTGTTCCGGTGGCTACTAAGTTGGCAACTGTAGCTCCACTATTAAATGTTTGAGATGAAGCTGTTGGCGCCAATGTATTGTTTAAAGTAACCGCTACTGCTGTTCTTGAACTTTCGCAGGAATTTAAGGTTTGGGATACATAATAAGTTCCGGTTGATAAAGCGGTAGCAGATGTCAATGCTGTTCCGCCGGTTGCCACATTATACCATTTCAAAGCCGTTCCAGCAGCAACCAAATTAGCTACTGTAGCTGAAGTACAGAAAGCCTGTGCCGATGCTGTTGGAGCCGAAGTTATATTAATAGTAACTGCTGTTGCTGTCCTTGAACTTTCAAGTGAATTCACTGTTTGGGAAACATAATACGTTCCGGTTGACAAAGCTGCCGTGGAAGCTAAAGGAGTTCCACCAGTAGCTGTTGTGTACCATTGTAAGTTACTTCCGGTAGCTACTAAATTTGATACCGTAGCCGAATTACAAAAAGATTGTGCTGAAGCCGTCGGTGCACCCGGTGCAGTATTGATAGTAACAGAAACCGCAGTTCGTGAGCTTTCACAGGAATTTAGAGTCTGAGATACATAATAAGTCCCAGTCGATAATACTATATTTGATGCTAAAGCTGTACCACCAGCAGAAACGGTATACCATTGTAGATTTGTTCCCGTTGCCACTAAGTTGGCAACTGTAGCTCCACTATTAAATATCTGAGCTGAGGCTGTAGGAGCCAAAGTATTATTTATAGTAACCGATACTGCTGCTCTTGAACTCTCACAAGAGTTTAAGGTTTGAGACACATAATAGGTTCCCGTTGCTAAAGCCGTTGTTGATGCCAATGCTGTGCCGCCTGTAGCTGCATTATACCATTGTAATGAGGTTCCGGAAGCTGTTAAATTTGCCACAGAAGCTGAAGTACAAAAAGCCTGTGCCGATGATGTTGGTGCTGAAGTTACATTTACTGTAACTGCCACCGCAGTTCTTGAACTTTCACAAGAGTTTAAAGTTTGAGACACATAATAAGTTCCGGTTGCTAAAGCCGTTGTTGATGCCAATGCTGTGCCGCCTGTAGCTGCATTATACC
>CAMFLD010000077.1 GCA_945957245.1 uncultured Flavobacterium sp.
GACCTTGGAAATGAATAAAGTTATCGTAGGTCAGAAGCACATGGTTGAAAGATTGTTAATCGGGCTTTTAGGTCAGGGGCATATCCTTCTGGAAGGTGTTCCGGGCTTGGCAAAAACCTTGGCCATAAATACGCTTTCACAGGCAGTTCACGGAAGCTTCAGCCGTATCCAGTTTACACCGGATTTATTACCTGCGGATGTAATTGGAACTATGATCTACAACATTAAGGCCAATGAATTCTCTATCAAAAAGGGACCAATTTTTGCTAACTTCGTCCTTGCCGATGAGATTAACCGTGCTCCTGCCAAAGTACAATCGGCTTTGCTTGAGGCGATGCAGGAAAAACAGGTTACTATTGGTGATACAACCTTTAAATTAGACAAGCCTTTTCTGGTACTGGCAACCCAAAACCCAATCGAGCAGGAAGGTACTTATCCGTTACCGGAAGCTCAGGTAGACCGTTTTATGCTGAAAACGGTTATCGATTATCCAAAAGTTGATGAAGAACGCTTGGTGATTCGTCAAAACCTCAAAGGTGGCTTTGAAAAAGTAAATCCGGTTGTAACTATAGAACAAATCCTTAAAGCTCAGGAAGCAGTTCGTGAAGTGTACATGGATGAAAAAATCGAAAAATACATTCTGGATATCATCTTTGCAACACGTTATCCTGAGAAATACAAGTTAGAAAGTCTAAAACCTCTGATTGGCTTCGGGGCTTCTCCGCGTGGTAGCATTAATTTGGCCAATGCTGCAAAATGCTATGCTTTCATTAAACGCCGTGGTTATGTAATTCCGGAAGATGTTCGTGCTGTTGTACATGATGTGTTACGCCACAGGATTGGTGTTACCTATGAAGCAGAAGCAGAAAACATTACTTCTGTTGATATCATCAACAAAATCGTAAACGAAATCGAAGTACCATAAAAAAGTTGTCCGTTATTGGTTGTTAGTTAATTGCTGATTACTGACAACCGGCGACCATCAACCGGCAACCCAAAAAAAATGGAAACAAAAGACTTACTCAAAAAAGTTCGTAAAATCGAAATAAAAACCCGAAGATTGAGCGATCATATCTTCTCGGGCGAATACCATACTTCGTTTAAAGGGCGTGGTATGACTTTTTCCGAAGTGCGTCAGTACCAATTTGGTGATGATATTCGTGCCATCGACTGGAATGTTACGGCACGCTACAACGAACCTTATGTAAAGGTTTTTGAGGAAGAACGTGAACTGACTATGATGCTCATGGTTGATATTTCCGGTTCTGAAAGTTTTGGTACCAAAAACCAACTGAAAAGCGAAATCGTAACCGAAATTGCTGCCACAATGGCCTTTTCAGCAACCCAGAACAATGATAAAATAGGACTGATTTTGTTTTCGGACCAAATTGAATTGTACATTCCTCCCAAAAAAGGAAAATCACACGTATTAAGAATCATTCGAGAGCTTATAGAATTTGAGCCAAAAAGCAAAAAAACCGATTTGTCTCAGGCTTTAAAATTCCTTTCCAGCACTCAAAAGAAGAAAGCAATCGTATTTGTCATTTCTGATTTTATGGTGGATGATGATTATGAAAAAACACTAAAGATAGCTGGAAAAAAGCATGATATTACCGGCGTTAGGGTGTATGATATCCGTGAGGAAAAAATGCCCAATATCGGCATGGTTGAAATGGAAGATGCTGAAACCGGAGAAATAGTACTGGTAAATACCGGTTCTAAAAAAGCCCGTTTGAGCTATGAAAAACAATATCAGGATAAAGTGCATTATTTCAAAGATATCTTTTCAAAATGTGGTTCGGGAACGGTAAATACCCGTGTTGATGAAAGTTATGTGACTAAATTATTGGGTTATTTCAAATCCAGATAAGACCAATGAAGTTTAAATTATATATATTATTTTTCCTGTTTTCGGCTTCGCTTTTTGCCCAAAAAGTAACGTCTTCTGTAAATACCACCAAGAATAAAATTGGTGCAGAATTTAAGTTGACCTTAAAAACCGATGTCGATACTTTTTCTAAGGTAAAATTCCCGGAAGCTAAGTATTTTGGTTCATTAGAAGTGATTCAGTCCTACAAGACGGATACCATCAAAAACGGCGCCCGTTATGAGTTAATCAAAAAATACGGCCTGACTCAGTTTGACAGCGGGAAATACGTCATCCCAAAAATTCCGGTTTTGATCAATGGAAAAATGACCTATTCCGACAGTATCAAAGTAGAAGTCAACGATGTGAAAGTAGATACACTGAAACAAAAAATGTATGACATCAAAGGCATTACAGAGGTCGATCATCCTTTGGGAAGCTGGTGGATTTACCTTTTGATTCTTATTGCTATTGCTGTTTCAGGTTTCTTTATCTATAAATATATCAAGAACAGACAAAAAGAACCAAAAACGGAAGAAGTCGTTTATAAATCACCCATCGAAAAAGCTACTACATTATTGCAACAGCTTGAGCGCAAAGAGCTTTGGCAAAAAGGTGAAATCAAACATTATTATTCAGAACTGACGGACATCGCCCGTAATTATATCGAAGAGGAAATACATATTCCGGCAATGGAAAGCACTACTTCTGAGCTTATTAACGGATTGCGTAACGCTGCAAAACAAAAGAAACTAAAACTTTCGAACGAAACTGTCGAAAATCTTGAAAAGGTTTTAAAACAGGCCGATTTAGTGAAATTTGCGAAAGGAAAACCGCTTGATTTTGAAATAGAAGAAGATAAAAAACGGATTTCCAATTCTATCGTAACCATTCACAAATCGATTCCTGAAGTGGTGGAAGTGGATGATGAACTGGCGCTTTGGAACGAACAGCAAAAAGAATTGGCTCGTTTGGAAAAACTCAAAAAGGAAAAACGAACCCGAATTATCACAACTATTGGGATTGTATTGGGAATGTTATTGCTTTTCGTATTAGGACTGATTTATTTCAAAGGCTATGATTATGTAAAAGATAATGTCATTGGTAATCCTACTAAAGATTTGGTTGAAGGTCAATGGATTTACAGTGAATATGGAAATCCCGGCGTACGTATAGAAACCCCAAAAGTCCTAAAACGGGTTGATATTTCAAAATTACTGTCCAAACAAACCTCAGATGAGATTAAAGACATGCAGACGTTTGTATACGGAAGTTTAATGGATAATTTTTATATCATGGTAAATACTACCAATTTTAAAAAAGAAATCCCAAAACCCGATTTGGATAAAGTTGCCGAAGCTTCATTGAAACAATTAGAATCTATTGGTGCTACAAATATTATAGTTAAAACAGAGGAATTCCAGACCCAAAAGGGTGTTTCGGGCAGAAAGGCTTATGGAACTCTGACAGTAGTGGACAAAGAGCACGATAAATCAACCAAAATGTACTACGAAGTGCTGACCTTTGGTCAAAATAACGGAATCCAACAGATTACATTGATGCATGAGGAAGGTGACAAATATGGAGACAAGCTCTTCGAAAGAATATTAAATTCTGTCGAATTACAAACATCAGAACAACAATGAAAGAAGTAAGTTTTTTAAATCCTGAATTTTTCTGGTTGTTCCTGTTGCTACCGGCAGCTGTGGTGTGGTACATCTGGAAAATGAAACAGCAATCGGCGACATTGAAAATAAGTTCCGTTAAAGGTTTCAAAGCCCACAAATCTTTGCTGACCAAACTAAAACCATTCTTGTTTGCGCTGCGACTATTAGCTTTAAGCTCATTGATAATTGCTATGGCACGACCACGAAAAGTAGATATCAGCAGCCAAACCAAATCCACAAAAGGAATTGATATCGTTATGGCTATTGATGTTTCCGGAAGTATGCTCGCCAAAGATTTGAAGCCAAATCGTATGGAAGCCTTGAAAGATGTGGCCAAAAACTTTGTGGAAGGAAGACCAAACGACCGAATCGGAATTGTGCTGTATGCTGCTGAAGCCTATACCAAAACACCGGTAACAAGTGATAAAGCTGTTGTAGAACGTGCGATTGAAAGTATCCAGTATGACACCTCGCTTCAGGATGGAACCGGAATAGGAATGGGACTGACTACTGCCGTTAACCGATTGAAAGACAGTAAAGCTAAAAGCAAAGTTATAATCCTGTTGACTGATGGTGTGAACAATGCCGGTTTTATTGAACCGGAAACGGCTTCGCAGATTGCCCGTGAATACGGAATCAAAGTATATACAATCGGTATTGGTACCAATGGAAATGCTATGTTTCCTTATGCATTCGCTCCGGGCGGCGGATTTTTATTCCGTATGGAGCATGTGGAAATCGATGTAGACTTATTACAGGCTATTGCTAAAAATACCGGCGGAAAATATTTCAGAGCTACCAGCAACAGCAAACTGGAATCGATTTACAATGAAATCAACAAACTTGAAACCACCGAAATACAGGAACTCAAGTTTTATGATTATGATGAAAAATACAGACCATTTGTTTGGATTGGCGGAATATTGGTACTGTTGGAGTTTGGTTTAAGAAACACAGTTTACAGAAGTTTTATTTAAGGATTATGTACGAGTTAGAAGAAAAATGGTATTTCTATTTCCTGATTGTCATCCCGATGATGGCGGTGCTTTTCCTGTACATTCAATTCTGGAAAAGAAAAAAACAACGGGAATTTGGAGACCTCGATTTAATCAAAAAACTAAGTCCGGAAAGATCCGTTTTTAAACCAATACTGAAATTAGTGGTTGTTCTTTTAGGAATCACCTGCCTGATTATTGGTTTGGTTAATCCAAAAATTGGGACCAAAATGGAAACGGTTAAACGGGAAGGTATTGATGTTATTTTTGCGATTGACGTTTCAAAAAGTATGCTGGCAGAAGATGTGGCGCCAAGCCGATTAGAAAAAAGTAAGCAGTTGGTGTCCCAAATCATCAATAATCTGGCGAATGACCGAATCGGAATTATAGCCTATTCAGGAAGTGCTTTTCCGGTACTGCCGATTACAACAGATTACAGTGTGGCAAAAATGTTCTTGCAGACTATGAATCCCGGAATGATTTCCGCACAGGGAACCTCTATTGACGAAGCCATTAATCTGGCAACAACATTTGTTGACAAGAAAGATAAGACGAACAAACTTTTGATTATTATCACTGATGGTGAAGATCATTCGGATGCTGCAACAGAAGCCGCAGAAGAAGCCAAAAAAGTGGGTCTTAAAATATTGACGATTGGTGTGGGAACTGAAAAAGGCGGGACTATTCCGCTCAAGAGAAATGGAGTTGTGGAAAGTTTCCAAAGAGACAAAAATGGTGAAGTTGTCATCACTAAGAGAAATGCAGAAGTACTTAAAGCTATTGCCAAAGCCTCCGGTGGTGGTTATGTAGACGGCAATTCAACCAAAGACGTTTTGAATTACCTGAAAAATGCATTGGACAACATCCAAAAAACAGAGTTCGAAAGTTCACAAATGGCTGATTTTAAATCGCAGTTCCAATGGTTTTTAGGCTTCGGATTCTTCCTGTTGCTGTTAGACGTCTTCCTATTGGAGAAAAGGACAAAATGGGTTGAAAAGATGAACTTATTTAACGAAAAAAAATAAATGAAAAAGTTGCTTTTATATAGTTTGATGCTAATTCCTTTTCTGGTTCATCCTCAGGAAAAGGAAAAAGATAAGGATTTGCCAAAAGGGAACGATTCTTTTATTGAAAAAAAATACAGCGATGCCGAGGCTGAGTATAGGATTTCGGAATCTAAAAATCCTAAAAAAGCTACAGCTCCATATAACCTTGGAAATGCCATTTACAGGCAAAACCAAGCTGCTGAAGCTAAATACCATTATGCAAAAGCGTTAAAAAATGCTAAAACAAGAACCGAAAAACACAAAGCTTTTCATAATTTAGGCAACACGCTGATGAAAGAGAAGGACTATGCAGGTGCTGTTGAAGCCTATAAAAATGCACTGAGAAATAATCCTTCCGACGAACAGACACGTTATAATTATGCTTTGGCAAAACTATACCTGAAAAACAATCCGCCGAAAAAAGACGGAAATAAAAACCAGGACAAAAAAGACGAAAAGAAAGACCAAAACAAGGATCAAAAGGATAAGGATAAGAATAAAAACAACGATAAGAAAAACGAAGGAAAAGACCAGGATAAGGATAAAAAAGAAGGCGATAAAGACAAAGATAAAAAGGACAGTAATGATCCTAAAAATGGTCAGCCTAAACCAAATCCGGGGGGTATTCCTAAGCAGCGTATCGATAATTTATTAGATGCTGTAAATAATGAAGAAAAGAAAGTTCAGGATAAAGTAAAAAAACAAAAAGTACTGGCCAATCCAAAGAAAACAGATAAAGATTGGTAAAAATAAAATTTGAAAATTTAGCTATTTGAAAATGAAACGGATTTTAATTTTATTGCTTTTAATTACAACCCCACTTGTTGCCCAGGTACAGTTTGAGGCAAAGGTGAGCAAGACTTCTTTGGGATTAAATGAGCGTCTCCGTGTTGATTTTACCATGAATGCTGATGGTGATAATTTTGTCCCACCTAATTTTGAAGCCTGTGGTTTCAGGGTAGTTGCAGGCCCAAGTCAATCTGTAAGCCAATCTTGGGTTAACGGCAGGAGCTCTTTCAATAAAGCTTATATCTACATTTTGGTTCCTTTGCAAAAAGGGTCTTTGACTCTTAAACAGGCAGTCATTGAAATCAATGGACAGACATACAAAACAGCTCCGGTAAAGGTTAATGTAACCAATGCTGTTGAAGTTCCTAAAGACCCTAATGATGCACCGTCTGTAAACATAGATGACAATATTTACCTAGTTGCTGATATCTCAAAAGGAAATCCATACCTCAACGAACCGATTACTGTGGTCTACAAGTTATATTTCAGTTATAACATCGGGATATCCAACTGGCGTGAGCTGAACAAACCAAAATACAACGATTTCTGGAGCCAGAATATCGACATTAAACAACTTGTTGCTGAAGATGGTACGTTTAAAGGTGAGCGTTTCAGGTATGTTGTCTTGAGGAAAACAGTACTTTATCCACAGAAATCAGGAAAACTCGAAATCGAACCACTTACGTTGGATATTGACTGCCAAGTGCCAAGTAACAGAAGAAACTTTTGGGGTCAGGCGTTAATGGTACAAGACAACAAACGGGTTTCTGCGGGAAGCAAAGTAATCAATGTGAAACCTTTACCAGAGAAAGGAAAACCGGCTGATTTCTCCGGAGCTGTCGGTAAATTTGATTTCAATGTAAAACCTTCCAAAACTTTATTGAAAAGTGGGGAGTCTCTCGATTTGGATGTAAGTGTAGTAGGAACAGGAAACCTGAAACTATTTACCCTTCCAAAACCAATTGTTCCGTCAGCTCTTGAAATGTACGATCCGGTTCATGATGAAAATGTAAACACTCCTCTAACAGGAATGACCGGAAGGATTTCAGATAAATACACTATCATTCCGCAATCCAAAGGAAACTATCAAATCAAACCGATGAGTTTTACTTATTTTGATTTGGGTTCTTCCAGCTACCGAACTATTACTTCAAAACCAATAAGTATAACTGTCTTAGATGGTCCGGGTATAGCAAGTACCGGTAAAATTAATCCGAATGATATAGCCAAAACCAAATTGGAAATCGCCAAATCGTTTGCTTACATTAAACAAAAAACATCTTTGCAACCGATGAAAAAAGATGATTTCCTTGGTTCAGGTTTGTTTTATTCACTTGTGTTTTTGCCTTTTCTTGCGATTCCGTTCTTAATTGTAGGCAAAAGAAGGAAAGAAGCTTCGGATAATGATGTGGTAGGCAACAAAATTAAAAGGTCGAATGCATTGGCTAAAAAATATTTGGGCGAAGCCAAAAAGCATCTGGGTAATAAAGAGCCGTTTTACATTGCTTTGGAAAAAGCTATGCATAATTTCCTGAAAGCCAAACTTCATATTGAAACATCCGAAATGAGCAAAGAAAAAATTACCGATTTGCTGCTCTCCAAAAAGGCGAATCAGGAAACCGTTTCCGATTTCATTCAGCTGACAGAAAACTGCGAATTGGCCCGTTATGCCTACTCATCTGAATCGGCTATTCAAAATGATTATGATAAAGCCGTAATAATTATTTCTGAACTTGAAAAGCAATTAAAATAATGGGAATCATGAAAAAGATATTGATTTTATTGCTACTTATCCCTCACTTTTTCTGGGCTCAAAATGCGTTTGATGAAGGAAATAAGTTTTACCAAAAGGAACAGTACCAACAGGCCATTTCAAGTTATGAAAGTGTTCTTGCTACCGGAAAACATTCTGCCGAGCTCTACTTTAATCTGGCGAACTGTTATTACAAACTACACAGAGTGGCTCCTGCGGTATATAACTATGAAAAAGCTTTATTGTTAAGCCCCAACGATACCGAAATCAAAACCAATTTGGAGTTTGCCCGCAAAATGGCTGTAGATGATATCAAAATTGTTCCAAAAGTGGGATTTAATAAGCTTATTGCTGATTTCACTTCAAAATATCATTATGATACCTGGGCATGGATTGCCGTTGCTTTTGCCTTTGTGTTTTTGTTGTTTTTTGGCGGTTATTATTTTTCGCAGAAAACGATTTTGAAACGCATTTACTTCATCGGAATGTTTGTTGCCTTACTGGGAATTGTACTTAGTACCGCTTCTGGATTTAATGAAAAGAACCGCAATGAAAATGAACGTCCGGCTATCGTTTTTGCTGAAAATGCTTCCTTAAAAAGCGAGCCAAAACCTAACAGCCAGGATACAACCGTTCTTCATGAAGGAACCAAAGTCTATATTCTGGAAAGCATTGCCAATTGGAAAAAAGTAGAACTCACAGACGAAACTACAGGCTGGATTGAAGACAATGCCATTAAAGAAATCAAGAATTAGTTTTCAATAACTATCTTTGCAAAAAATTAATCGGGAAGCATAGCTTATGCCTTGCTTCTTTTTCTTTTATCCTAAATTATGTCAAGAGACGAACAATTAAAACAACGCTGGGAAAAAGTGGTACAGTTACTATCCAATCAGTTTGCTGATGGCGAAGAACTTGACCTTGATGCAATCATCTATCTGATAGGCGTACAGGAACTTGGCAAATTACACCACACCTTCAAAAAAGACGAAAAGATAAACCTGATGCATATTGCCATTTGTCGTTTACTGGAACCTTATGGTTACTACGAATTCGATTTTGTAGACAAAGACGGCTGGCCGCATTACAAAATCAGGGAAGAACTCCCACCATTAAAGGCCGGAGAGCAATCGGTTTTAATGAAAGAAGCTATTGTGAATTACTTTCTCGAAAGGGAAGTAATTAAATAATCAATTGTATTTTATTAGTCCTAAAAAGCTATAAATCCTCTTTTCGCTAAAAATAAACAGTAAAAGTTTGTTTGTATAAATCTTTATCGTAATATTGCAATATACTTATATTCTTATG
>CAMFLD010000078.1 GCA_945957245.1 uncultured Flavobacterium sp.
GTACAACATCAGTACAACAAATTAAAAAATAAATCAATTGCAATAATTTCCATTGAAATATTTCTGATTGAGATCCTTTGGATTTATTATAAGACCATTAAATTTTTTAATTTTTATTTGAATACTTTTTTTGCAAATAAATGGTTTTTGGGAGCTTATGTCTAAAAATCCTATTTGTTTTACCATCCATTCATTATTAAAATACAAATCTATAAAAAAGTATTCAGGTTGAATATCTGTATTTCTACTCAACACTCTTAAACCCTTAGCATTTGTTTGAACATTATTTGCTTCCAGATAAATATTCTCAATCTTGGGGGAGACTTTAGTAAAAGAGCTGTCAATTCTGGGCGCTATTTCACATAATAAAGATTTCTTCCCGTTAAAAAAAACAGAAATTGATTTATTCAATTTATTAATATTGGAATTTTCTACAATAATAGTATCAATACTTGAATTTCCAACAACATCAAAATAATACAAATTTTTATCCGTATTTTCAATATCTATTGATTTATCATTTTTACAAGCCGTAAAAAGCAATACAATAAAAAATAAATATTTATATTTTATTTTTACAAATTTCATCATATTTAAAAATTGGTTTAATAAGATTAAAATATAATTTTCGTTCTGCCAATCCATTTATAGAGTTAATATCTTTCTGAACACCATTGAGAGCTTTAGGATAATTAAGTGCGGCAGATATCTTAACTACAGCAGCCTCATTATTTTGTATATATTGATTTATGTTTTGTTTTTTCCAATACCACCCTGATGCTTGACATGCAACTTTTATTGATGTTGCCACTGTAGGTACAAATACCTCTAATCTTTCAGGAGTAGGTTCTTCTCCACTTCCTACAGTAAAAAGTTCTTCATAGTTTGGCTTATGGGTCAAATGTAATAAACCTCTTCCCCTGTAAAAAGCACCTCCAATAACTTTTGACGATGGATTAGCTTCATAAGTTGAAGTAAATCTTTGTGTCTCATGATATGCTTGTGATAAAAAGTGCATCTTTTGTAAACACGTTTTTAAGTTATAGTCGCGAAATGCTTTATTTAGTTCATAAGTTAAAGTACCATAATTAGCTTCTTTTTCTACAATAACCTCGTCCATTTCAAGTTTAAAAATGTCTTCTCCTAATTCCTCATATTGACTAAGAGTTATTGTCTTCACTGTGCCATCGTCATTGAGTACTGGTTCTCCCATAGCAAAATTCTTAGTATTAGTCTTATCCCTAACTGTTTGGATTACTCCTGTTGAATCAGCTTTTCTCAATTTTATAATAATATTTTTTAATTCTTTCTCAGTAAAATTTCGATTGCAGAAACAGGTTTCTACTTTACTTTTGGTATCTTTTTTATCATCAACTTTTAAAGAACTGCTAACTTTAAATTCTGTTGTTTGAGCTGAAAAGTTATCACAATTTATAGTAGCTTGAAATGAGGTATTACTTTGCCAAAAATAAATATCGAATTTTTTATCTTTAGAAAAAGGAACCGTTATTTTCTTAGTACCATTTGGATCAATCTTTATATTCGTTAAAGGTACTGCTTCTTCATTATTAGCATTCATTTCCTGAACATAAATCGTTGCTTTATCAGTCTTTAAGTTTTTTGCCGAAACTTCAAATGTTAGATTTATATTTTTATCATCGACCGTACTGGAAAGATATTTTATTGATAATTTTTCTTTAGTTTGATTTTCTATTTGTTTTTTATGATTGTCAAAAGCATTAGCTAATAAATCATATTTTGGGTCTAGAAGCTTTCCTTGTTTACGAAATTCCTGTAATTGTTCTGGTGACATAGGCGTAAAGTTTAAAAAATAAACCTGTTTGAGGTATAAAGATACCCCAAACAGGTGGGTTAAATTATGCTTTTGGTTTTAAAATGTTGCCATTGGCAATCAACTTCTCATTCAGTTCATCTGAAGCCGGGCAACTACATGGTAATCCATCTTCCGCAACGGAAACACCTTTGCGCTGTAAACCTATTAGATTGGTCGGCACAACCGTATTCCAAGTTTCCTCAACGGTGTATTCTTGCTCCCTGAGTTCATCAACGATAGATAGGTATAATGGGTCGCCAATAATAGGTGTTTGTCCTCCGTTCCATATCTGGTAGGTAGCCATGTAGTGCATAATTGCTTCTTCAAAGCCGGGTTTAACCGTTACTACCACTCTTGCCATACCTGCCTGCATAAAGCTTCTAAAAATAGGGTCGTTGGTTTCATATTGATAAAGTTCAGCCCAATCCCCGTCGTAACCCCAGTAGTACGGATAGAAATTGTAGCTCATTAGGTTCCACTCAAAAGCCTGCTCCATGAACTTTGCAAAACTGCCGTAATCATCCATATCCTGATTGGCGGTAACCTGATGATCCATAATGCTGTTCCCGCTGTACATTTTTCTTCCGAAACGTCTTAGCGAAGTTGCTGAATTATCCAAAAGGTAGGAAATGCAGTTTTTGCGAAGCACCAATTGCTCAATCTGGCGATAGAATAACGGATTACTGTCCAAAATCGTAGAGCCCTCTTCTTTTGCCGCTGTCAGTTTTTCGTTGTACTCCCGCAGTTGCTCCTGATACCCTTTTTGTATCGCTTCATAGACTTTCTTTCTCCAGTCGTCTTTAGCGATTGCTGTAAGTTCGGTTTTTACTGTAAAGGCAATATTGAAGCTAAGGTAATTTAAACCAGCGTAGCTAATGTCAACCTTATTGATAAACCCTTTGGTGTCATTGGTAGCGAGTGTCAGCGGATAGGAAGACTGATAGCCTACCAAATCCGTTTCCGTCAGGTTCATCGTTGAGTTGTGTTTATGCAGGCTATAATTACCAAAGGCAATGACAAGGGTGTGGTGCTGGCTTCCATCATTATCGCATTTTGCCGTGAACTTCAAATAGGCGGTAGTTGCTTTATACCCCTTATCTACTTGTATTTCCGCAGACCCTTCCAAAATTTCATTTTTATCGGCTTTTGTACCTGAAAATGTCTTATTCAGGTAAACGGTTTCCTGCGGATAGGTATCGACTTCGGCATTGTACTTGGATGCCAAGCTCTGATAGTTTAACGAAGTGATGTCTGCAAAGCTGTTAATCCCTAATGTTGCAGGGTCAACAGGCTTTTCCAATACAACCGCATTTTCATTGTTATTGGCAACTTCCATCGCCAGACGGTGGAGTTCGCTTGGTTGCGGTACGGTAAACTCATACATTAGCCTTTTGCCATAGTTGAAGACCTGATTTTTATATATGGCGTTGATGAACCTGAAAATTCCTGATATATGCTCTTCACCTCCCGTGTTATCAAAAACGTGGGTATTGGTTTCGGTAAACTCGTTGGTAATCTTAACCGTTTTTTCTTTTTTAACTCTCGAAACAATGCGCTCCACAGCCCTTTGGGTAAGTTCTTTGGCTTGCGTTACCGCCTGCCTGTTGCTTTCTTCCTTGGTGGTGTTGGAAGCATAGGCTACTCCTGCATCAAGGGTAGTGTTTGGCCATGAAGTATGCACATCGGCATAAGCCGAAAGCGATTTTTGCTCTGAAAGCAATTTGGAAACTTCTGTCTGCATTTCAAAACGCTGTGTGGAAACCACATCGGTCATATTTTCTTTTTCAATCTCTGTACTTTCAAAATCGGTAACTTCCGATTTTTCGGTTTTAGTGGTGACCTTGCTACGGAGTTCAGATGCCATCACATTTTCGATATGGGCTACTTCTCCCGGTTCATAACAGCATACTTCCGCTACAACCTTTTTATAATCTGCTATTCCAAGCTGTCGGTACCCAAAGCCTTTTGGGATAAAGGAGTGAGTACCTTCATCAGCACCCGAACTACCATCATCGTTGCGGGTCAGCGAGCCACTAAAACGCTGTTTTAAATCGAATGGCTCTATCTCGATATCAAGTTCCATATGTTGAGTGCCATAAGCAACTACAATTTTTCCATAAGCTCTTGAGACTATCGTACTTGCAGGCACTCCATTCACACCATTGGGACTTCCGAAAATCTTGGAAACATTGATGGTATTTCCAACGGTATTACTCACGAAATAGGAACTTACCAGATTACCCGTTGTAGTAACAAGGGTCAGATACATACTGGAAACGCTGTAGGTACTGTTTGGAACCTGGATTGTCATATAGAAGTTAACCAGATTACTGGTTACAAATAAAGGCGCAATGGTAAAGTTAAACACACTGGTTTTTGACATGGCGGAACCGTAGGGGATTACAGCCCCGCCAATGGTCATTACCTGTTTTGAATATTGTTTGCTTGAATACATAGCATCGCTTTCTGTCTTGCTTTTTTGCTCCAATATGGATATGGCATCCTGTATGGTATCTATCTCGTCTATGTTTACATTAGAGGTAAGGGTATAAAATGCACTTTCCGATAGATTATTTTCCAAATAGCTTTTCTCGGTTGGTTTTGGATAGTCAAATACAAATTCCGGCAGTTCCGGATATTCTATATCCGGCTGGTTGCAAAAGTCAGTAGGGTCGTAATTCTCATCACGGGGATTTTTGCACATATCCCGTTTTAATTTCCGATAATCCTGTTCGTATCTTTTGATTGTCGGTGCTATTGTACTCTGATAGGCTTTATTTGCCGTATCAAAAGCGGTTTGTCTTTCTTTCTGGTATTTCTTTTCCAGTTTTTCCAATTCGGCAATACAATTGCCGAAATCTTCAATCTTCAGCCCCGACAATGCCGCAGCATGGGAGTCATTGAGTTCTTTGCTTGTAAAGAATGTTTCATCGCCTTTTTTTGAAACTTTATTTGTGCTTGCTGTATCGGTTGTTTCATCCCCGAAAAGGATAAAGGGCAACACCACTTTTGCCTTTACCAATAATGGAAGGGAATCTTTTAAAAATTTATCGTCTTTGCCATAAATCTGCTTTAAAAGGTTTTGCAATACCAAAACCTGCATCAGTGCCTCTTTTACATAAAATGCCTTTTGGGTCACTACCTGATAGAAAAGATTGTCCCAAAGGTTGAGTTCGGTTTTTATATCCAGAGGTTTTAATGGTTTTACCATTTCTGCCAACTCATTAAAATCAAAACTGCTCCTGTTCCTTGAAATCCAATCCGAAACACTAAAAAAGTTGGGAATTATTCCATCAACCTTTTTCTCTACATCGGTTTCATTCTCAAATGGGGTAAATCCCGGATTGGCTGCCGCCACTTGTAAAGCTTCCCATTTGGTCTGTGAAGAGGGTTTGCCGATTACCTTATCAAAGAAAATACCAGTGCGGTTATCGGGATGAAAGACAAAGCGTATTTCTTTATCTTTCTTTTTGGAAAGCTCAGGGCTTCTCAGGCTTACAAAACGGTATAAGGTAAGCTGGTTTTTGTTTTCTGTTGTTGCCATAATGACTATTTTAATGGTTGATAATCTGAAATATTGAAACGCAATGACAGCCATAATAATACCTGATGCGTAAAACACACAGGTATTGTAAAACTGTTACAGTAAAGCCCTGCTTTACTTAAAAAAATAATGATAATTTTTCGTGGCTTATAAAAACACTTACAATCATCTTTCAATTGCTCGGGGGGAACAATTATCAATGATGGGCAAATCCACGAAAACCTAAAGACTACTGAAGTGGTATTTTAGTCTTTCTCAATCGAAGATATAAAAAAAATTAACCTAATTCTCAAAAACATAAAAAATAAAAATTGTGAACAATATTTCACTCTCACAATCTTTATCAATTTCTATTTAAGAGTTCTTATCAAGGTATTTGACAAGTTTTAAGTACAGTTTGATTATAAAATATATCACTGCAATTATTAATATAAGGCCGCAAATTTTAACAATTGAGTCTGTTATATAAGCTCCATTTATAACAGTTTTAAATTCTGTGTCTAATAAAATCATTTTTACTTATCTTTATCTCTCACGAGTTCTTATCTAAAATTTAATAACTTTTCTATACAGTTTAATAATATAATAAGCGATTATCGCTAATATTATTAATATTAAAAATTCTCTAATTCCACCGATTATATAACCACTATTCATCACTGCGGTATTTCGTCGATTTCTGGTTCTCTAAAATCCTTTTTATAAACCTATAAATTATTCGAGCTAAAAAATAAGCAGCTACAAATGTTAGTACAATAAATATTATTTGTAAAGTACCTGACAAATAATAGAATGTATCACGAATTGGCTCGCCTTCATAAACTTGATATTTCATCACGAGTTCTTATCAAGAAATTTAATAACTTTCATGTATAGTTTTATTATGCAATATGCTATTATAATTAATATAACTAATCCTAAAACCTGTAAAAAAGTACCTATAATATAGTCACTATTTATAACTGGTTCTATTTCATGAATTTCTGGTCTATCAATACTTTCCATTTGTCTTTATTTATAATTTAATACACGTTGTAGATACTATAATACCATTGTTTGGGTTATAGACAGCTGTTAATTCATAACTTGTAGAAAAACTAAAACCAATTGCATCAACTACAGCACTTGATTTTATTGCTCCTACAACAACAATTTTAACATTCCCATTTGGCAAAGCCGCTATACTTGCATCTCCTCCTTGATGCCACTCGCTCATTACATATATTCCACTTTGTTCTGTTGTGGCTGAATTTACAGTAGATGTTCCATTTGTATTATCAATAACATTTGCAATTACAATAACTTTTGAAATTGAATTTAGTTTGAATTTAAAATATGCTTTGTGTCCATTTTGATTTGAATTTTCTTCAAAATCTTCAAAAGTAGGTGTAACTGAAATTGAGTTTAAATAGTTTTCAAATTCCGTAACGTTACTAAAAACCTGTCCATTGCTACTGTTGACTGAATTGTCAAAGCTAAAAGTTGAGCCGTTGTTAATACATAGGGTTATCATTTGATTTACAAAGCTTGTGCTTTGAGAATTAAAATCATTCTGCATTAAAAAGGCTTTGATGCTATCCCTCGTATCACTGTTGTTTTCATCATTCAAAAAATCCTGCTGCTCTTGGTCTAATCCATTTATAAAAGCAAGAAATGACTTTTCTGATGGGGTTAAGTGTACAATAGGTGTAGTATCTAAATGGTCTAACACAGGAGGTGTATCTGATGTTCCGCTTCCTGAACCGCCACCGCCAACACTACCACTTCCACCACCATTGGCAGATGAAGAAGCTCCTTGGTCATGCAAACAATTAAAATCGATGTCAATCTCTATCGTCCAAGTACTTATGTCATAATCGCAACGTGGGTCATGCCCAACTCCATAAGTACTGTGTATTCCCGATGGACAAACACTCATAACCTGTATGCAACCCAGCCCAAAATCGGAACCTCCGCTTACCGCCCGTAAATTAACAGTAGGGTTTATGGAAGATTTTCCGAATTTCTCCATTTCATACTTCCATTTGTCAATGTTGGCATTAGTGTATTCCACCAGTTCATAATAGTAATCCTCTCCTAATTGTTTTACTACCAAGTTGGTTAATTTTTTATCTTCGTCCAAGTTCAGCCCGAAAGTGTAAGAAGTACTTCCATTATCGCCCTCTATCATCTTTACCTTATCGGGAAGTATTAAACTCAAATAATCGGTTTCACCCTCTTTATTGGTTTTCTTTAAAGCCTCTCGTTTTTGGGTGATTGCCTGTTGCAGATTGGGCAAGCTCGATAAGGATACCGTTTTGACTTTACTTGCTTTGATAGGTTCCTGATACAAGTCTTTTTCACAGCTTGTAAAAAAAACAAATGACAAAAGGAACGTAATTTTTAATGTGCGTGTAATCTTGTTTAACATAGTTTATTTTTTGAAGGTTAATAAAATCTAAAAAATAAAAGCGTGGAACTTTGGCTTACCGAAGTTGAGGCACTGACAATACCCTATGACGAGTTAAACCAAGCCCACGCCATAGCGTGGGCATTAGCTCATTCTTCTCGTCCTTAGTTTTAAATGTCAGTTTTCAACTCCGAGAAAAAGCAAATGCTTTTATATTTTTTCTGTTAAGCAAAAACGCGTTTTTAGCTGTAATCTGATGCTAATGTAAGAAAAACATTTCATATTAATATTGCAAAAATTGACTTTTACATAAAAAGAGATGAAATTCAGGTAGATTTGCGTAGGAAAAAGCGCTATTAACTAATAGAAATACTTAAGTACTGTGAAAAACTAATGATTATATTTCCGGTTCAGTACTATTAATTTCAGTTTTATAGTATCATAAATTAGTCCTAAGACTAATGCAATTACTGCGATTAACAACACTTTTAATTTAATTTGTGCATAAAAGATCCCGCCGATTATCCCCCCAATAAAAAAGAAGCTTATAATGGTCAATCTCAATTTAATGGAAGAATATAACTTCTGTTTCATTTGAGGTTCTTTGTAGAAAAACAATTGCGACAGCTCTATCCCCAAATCAGTAAAAAGCCCTGTTAAATGTGTGGTTCTTACTGTTGCATTAGATATTTTGGTTACTAATGAGTTTTGCAATCCCATTGCAAAGAGTAAACTACAGGCAATTATATTGGGATTTTCCATTATCCAGTTCTTTCCCAAAATGCCGATTGAGAACAGTATTAAGATTTCAATTGATGTTGGAACAATATAAACGTTCCTTTGGCCTTTACGGGCAATCAATTCCACCAATAAGCTTGAGCAGAAAGAACCCAAGAAAAAAAAGAATATGTAAAGAAAATAAACAAAGCCTTGAAAAAAGTTCAATTTGAAAATCTCATCTACAAAAAATGCAAAATGCCCGGTTACATTTGTTGTCAATTTCTGAACGGCTAAAAACCCTGCTACATTGACAATCCCTGCCACAAAAGACAAAAGGGATGCGATGCGCAAATTATGCTTTAAAGTCCTTGCTTTACCTTGATGTCTGAACATTTTTGATATATTTTATTCTAAACCTTAATAACGTTCAATAGCTTGCGCTATAATTATTAAACGGTTTATGTATGTTAAAGATAGGATGTTTGAGTAGATAATTGTTACATTCTGATGGTTAATAAATTAGTTCGGGCATTGTTATTGTAAATTTATCGTGCTTGTGCATTTAGGGTAATTTGTACAACCTAAAAAAATGCTAAACTTCCCCTTTCTTTTTATCATAAATCCACTTTTACAACTTGGACAAAGTAAAGTATTTTCCAAAACTTCTATATTGTTAAATGTCTGATTACAATTTGGATAATGTGAACAACCTAAAAATTGATTGTTATTTAATGGGTTATGTCTTATTACAAGATGCCCTGTTTGACAATAAGGACAATTTGTTTTGCTTAGTCTTTCATTGCTTGAAGTAAGCAAAAAGTCATTGTCTTTTATTAATTCTTCTGCAAATAAAGAAACATCAGTAGGAATAAGCAACACAGCTTCGTTTTTCGTTCTTGTCAGTGCTACATAGAACC
>CAMFLD010000079.1 GCA_945957245.1 uncultured Flavobacterium sp.
GTTTTACCCATACCGGGACGTGCAGCAATAATAATCAAATCAGACGGTTGCCAACCTGATGTCACTTTATCCAGTTTGTCGAATCCGGTTGGAATTCCACTAAGTCCTTCTTTATTGGCAATTTCCTCGATTCGTTTTTTGGCTTGGATTACTAAACTTTGTGCTGTTTCAGAGCTACGTTTGATGTTACCTTGAGTTACTTCGTATAATTTGGACTCGGCTTTATCCAACAAATCGAATACATCGGTAGTTTCATCGTAAGATTCCTCAATAATTTCAGAGGATATTTTGATAAGACTACGTTGGATATATTTCTGCAATATGATTCTTGAATGAAACTCGATATGCGCTGAAGATGATATTTTTTGCGTAAGCTGGATTAGGTAAAAATCGCCTCCGGCTATATCTAATTTTCCATTCTTTTTTAACTGGGCCGAAACTGTTAATAAGTCAATAGGCTGTGAATCTGTGAATAACTGAAAAATTGCTTCAAAAATGTGTTTGTGCGCTTCTTTGTAGAATGCATCGGGCTGAAGAATATCAATCACCTCATCAACCCCTTTTTTATCAATCATCATGGCACCCAATACGGCCTCTTCCAAATCGAGAACCTGCGGTGGCAGCTTGCCTTTTTCTAGGTTAATGATGGTAGTTTTATCTACTTTAACAGGGTTTATATTTCTGATATTTTCCATATAGCGAAAGTAACAATTCTGCTACTTTTTTTAGTATTGAGTTATTCAATGATTATGTTTATAAATTTCTTTTTTTTGTTGAAAACCAAAAAAAAATCCGAAACTGTTGGGCTTCGGATTTAGATATAATTTGTAAGAATTTATTCTTTGTATTCGCCCATTTTACTGTATTTATCCATCCTTTGAGCGATTAACTCATCTGTTGATAAATCTTTAAGTTCATTAAAGGCTTTCATGATATATTGTTCCACTGTTTTAAATGCAGTTGGTTTATCATAATGTGCTCCTCCCAGTGGTTCCGGAATGACGTCATCTACTAATTTCATTTTTTTCATGTCAGACGAAGTCAGTTTAAGTGCTTCTGCAGCCTGCTCTTTATACTCCCAGCTTTTCCATAAAATGGAAGAACATGATTCAGGAGAGATTACAGAGTACCATGTGTTTTCCATCATTAGTACACGGTCACCAACTCCAATTCCTAAGGCTCCGCCTGAAGCTCCTTCTCCAATAATAACACATATAATTGGCACTTTCAGACGAACCATTTCAAGAATGTTTCTGGCAATGGCTTCTCCTTGTCCACGCTCTTCTGCTTCCAGACCGGGATATGCTCCGGGAGTGTCAATAAGTGTTACCACCGGAATGTTAAATTTTTCGGCCATTTTCATAAGACGTAATGCTTTTCGGTAACCTTCAGGGCTGGCCATACCGAAATTACGAAGTTGACGCATTTTGGTGTTAATCCCTTTTTGCTGACCAATGAGCATAAAAGATTGTCCGTCAATCTGACCTAAACCACCTACCATAGCTTTGTCATCCTTGAAGTTTCTGTCTCCAAAAAGTTCCAAAAAAGTACCTTTAGTCAGGTTTGCAATATGTTCTAGGGTGTAAGGTCTGTTAGGATGCCTTGACAATTGTACACGCTGCCAGGCAGTAAGGTTTTTGTAGATATTTCTTTTGGTTTCCTCTAATTTTTTTTCAATTTGTTTACAGGTAGCAGTAACATCTACATTAGATTCGGCACCAATTATTTGGCATTTATCGAGTTGATCTTCTAATTCTTTGATTGGAAGTTCAAAATCTAAATATTCCATAGGGTTATCTTTTTGTATAAACGAATAGCAAATATAAAATTTTAAATCGTGAAAAATTACACTTTTCTCAGATTAATTATAACTCACTTTAGTTCAATTTTTTACGGGATTTGATTATTCCATTTAGAATAACGGTAAACAGAATAATACAGGCTCCGATGTAGAATTCGAAGCTCATTTTTTCTTTATCTTCAAAAATCAGAACCGCCAGAATGATTCCGTATATGGGTTCCAGGTTAATGGTAAGCATTACTGTATAAGGACTCAGGTATTTCATAACCGTTGTAGAAGCTATAAAAGCATAAGCGGTACATACGGAACTAAGTATCATAAGATAGATGAAGTCGCTTGAAGAAAGCCGGAAAAAATCACTGGAAAAATTTTGAGTGACCAATAATAAAACCGAAAAGAAAATTACTCCTCCGGTAAGTTCGTAAAATGATATGACTGCAGCCTCATGTGATTTCACCAATTTGCTATTAATAACTGCAAACAAAGCGGAAAGAAATGCCGAACTCAAAGCGGTAAGTATTCCCCAAAAATAATTGCCTTCAACATTAAAGATAATATACAGCCCGACAACGACGAGCAGTCCGAAGAAAACTTCATAGTACACAATCTTTTTTCCATACAAAATGGGTTCGAGCAAAGAAGCGAATAAAGCACCGGTAGAAAGGCAGGCTAAAGTGATGGAGATATTAGAAATCTTAATGGCATGGAAAAAGGTAAACCAATGCATGGCTATGATAAATCCTGAAAAAAAGAACTGCAGGAAGGTTTTGAGTGTTATCCTGACAGATTGCTTCTTAAAGAATATATATATTGCTATAAATCCAACGGCAAAAATCATTCTGAACCAAACCAGCGGTAAAGCTTCAAGAGAAATCAGCGCTCCTAAAATGGCGGTAAATCCCCAAATGAATACAATCAGATGAAGATGCAGATAGCTTTTCAGGTTATCGTTTGGCATTTTTCAGAAGATAAATAGCCAGAATACCAAAAACAATATTTGGTGTCCAGACGGCGAGTAATGGTGGGGCTGATGATTTTTCGGCCAGTACTCCAAATACCTTATCCAAGAAGACAAAAGCAAACGCCAGAATGATACCAATGGCAAGATTGACCCCCATTCCACCACGGCGTTTCATAGAGGAAACCGCTACTGCTATAATGGTTAATATAAATGCCGAAACCGGAATACTGTATTTCTTATAAAGCACAACCAAATAAACATTGATATTTGATGATCCACGTGCTTTTTCCTTATCAATAAACCTATTGAGTTCATTCAGAGGCAATGTTTCGGCTATATAAACTACCGGAGCCAAATCTTCTAGATCGAATTTGAAAATCGTATCCTTCTTCTGCCCTGCTTCTATAATATCACCAAACTTACCTACTTTCCTTTTACTGTAATTGAATAGCGTATAAGTACTGTCTTTGGGGTTCCATTTAATCCTGCTGGCTATGAGTTTATATTTGAGTTTATCGCCTTCAAATTTCTCCATGGAAAAATTAAATGCCATTTGGGAAATGTCATTGAAGCTGCTTACGAAAATATACTCGTCTTTGCTAATCTGACGGAATACATTAGAACTTTCCCGCATGTCTTCCCGACCTCCACTGGTAAGGTAGATATACCTAAAGTTCTTGAATCCGGCACTGGCATTAGGAACCAGGAAGATAGTCATTACCAAAGCAAAAAGCGATACTATGGTTGCACCAATTATGTAGGGGCGTAAAAATCGTGTAAACGAAATACCGGAGCTTAATATGGCTATGATTTCAGTATTATTGGCTAGTTTAGAAGTAAACCATATTACTGAAAGGAAAAGAAATATTGGAAACAGCAGATTGGCAAAATAAATGGTAAAATCAAGGTAATAACGGGCTATTTTATCAAAAGGCACCTGATTTTCAATCATCTTATTGACTTTTTCAGATACGTCAATTACGATACCAATCGGTATGAACATAAGAAGCATTACGATGAATGTCCCTAAATAACGTTTGAGTATGTATTTGTCAATTATTTTTAGCATCATTAAGTCTTAAGTCTAAACTCCAAAGTCAGGCAATAATGCTTTTGACTTTAGACATTTGACTTTCAATTAGTAATTATAATCTTTGGCTCATATTTTTAACCATCATATCTTTCCATGTTCTGAAATCTCCCGCTAAGATATGTTTTCTGGCTTCACGAACCAACCACATATAGAATCCTAAATTATGTATGGTCGCAATTTGTTTCCCTAAATACTCATTTGCAGCAAACAAATGACGTAAATAGGCTTTTGTATATTCGGTATCAACAAAGGTGTGTCCCATTTCATCAATTGGGGAAAAATCAGCTTCCCATTTTTTATTTTTGATGTTAATGGTTCCGTTTGCAGTAAATAACATTCCGTTTCGGGCATTACGGGTTGGCATTACACAATCAAACATATCAATTCCCAGAGCTATATTTTCAAGGATATTGATTGGTGTTCCAACTCCCATCAAATATCTTGGTTTGTCTTTCGGAAGGATTTCACACACTACCTCTGTCATCGCATACATTTCTTCGGCCGGCTCTCCTACTGACAGTCCTCCGATAGCATTTCCCTGTTGGCCTGCATTTGCAATATATTCTGCCGACTGCCTGCGTAGGTCTTTATAAGTGCTTCCCTGTACTATCGGGAAGAATGCCTGCTCATAACCATACTTTACAGGAGTTTTTTCTAAATGAGCTATACATCGATCAAGCCAACGGTGGGTCATGTGCATGCTTCGGGTAGCATATCTATAATCACATGGATATGGCGTGCATTCATCAAAAGCCATAATAATATCAGCCCCTATACTACGTTGGATTTCCATTACATTTTCGGGCGTAAAAAAGTGATACGAACCGTCTATGTGCGATTTGAATTTCACTCCTTCTTCCTTTATTTTTCGATTAGCAGAAAGCGAATACACCTGATATCCTCCACTATCGGTAAGGATATTTCGGTCCCAGTTCATGAACTTATGCAAACCGCCTGCTTTTTCAAGTATATCAGTCTGTGGACGAAGGTAAAGGTGGTATGTATTTCCAAGGATAATATCCGGATTGATTTCTTCTTTTAACTCACGTTGGTGAACTCCTTTTACAGAAGCTACTGTACCAACAGGCATGAATATTGGAGTTTCAATAACACCGTGGTCTAAAGTTATACTCCCGGCACGTGCTTTTGAATTGGGATCATTTGCTAATAAATCAAATTTCATCGGTCTTCTTTAATCAGTGGGCAAAGATAAAAGAATTGTCAATTGCGGATTGTGAATTGTGAATTTATTTAACAAATGAAGTCATTCGATGCACCACAGTGTTTTTGAAAAGGGAAGTAATAATTAAAAAAGGAAGAAGGCATTTTAAAACTTCATGCCTTACTTCCGTTAAATTTTACAGAAAATAAACAATAAAATTACTTGACTGTTTTCTCTCTCTCAAATACTTTCTTGAGTACTTCGTCAATATTGTCTCTGAACTCTCTGAAGTTGTGCCTTTTTACAAGACAGGAAACTCCCATGTCAGCACAATACTGAAGCAATTTTTTAGGATAAGCTCCAGAAACCATTACTACCGGTATATCCTTAATATCATCAGATTTTTTGATGATTTCCAATATTTCCTCTCCATTGAGTACAGGCATGTGGATATCCAAGAAGATAACATCCGGTTTAGCCGCTTGGATTTCCAGTACCAGCAGCATTTTTCGTCCATCAGAAAAAACCTTTACCTCATGGCCCAATTCTTCTGTAATTTCTTTGAAAAATCCCAGATCTTCCTGATCATCATCTAAATAGTAAATTGTTTTCTTCTTTTTCATAGTGTAGGTATTTTTGATAAGGGCAAGTTAGAATAATATATTGGCCGGAAAATTATAAAATATTGGTAAATTCTTATATAATTCTTTTGATTTATCGTTGAAAAGCATCAAATCATACATAAATTGAGACAAAAACTACAAATCGTCATTATTGATAACTAATTAATAAAACCTTTGCCAATGGTAAAAAATAGGATTACTTTTGACAGCGTCTAATTTTTAACTACAAATAATGTCTGACACACAACATTTAACGGATTTTTCCACACAGGTCAGAAGAGATATTCTTCGAATGGTACACGCAGTAAACTCAGGTCATCCGGGAGGTTCACTGGGTTGTACTGAATTTTTTACGGTACTTTACCAACATTTAATGGATAGAAAACCAGGATTCAATATGGATGGAATAGGTGAAGATTTGTTTTTCCTTTCCAATGGACACATATCACCGGTATTTTACAGCGTACTGGCTCGCAGTGGTTATTTTCCAATTTCAGAACTGGCAACATTCAGAAAACTGAATTCCCGTTTGCAGGGGCACCCTACTACACATGAAGGTTTACCCGGAGTGCGTATGGCCTCGGGCTCACTGGGACAGGGAATGTCAGTAGCTATAGGTGCCGCACTAGCTAAGAAACTGAATCAGGACAACTATTTGATTTATTCCCTTCATGGAGATGGAGAGTTACAGGAAGGCCAAAACTGGGAGGCCATCATGTATGCATCTGCCAAAAAAGTAGACAATCTAATTGCTACAGTAGATTTGAATGGTCAGCAGATTGACGGTCCAACAGATGAAGTTTTAAGCCTTGGAAATCTTAAAGCCAAGTTTGAAGCTTTTGACTGGGATGTATTGGAAATTAAAGAAGGAAATAACATTGAAGCCATTATCAAAGGAATGGAGGAAGCAAAAGACAGAACCGGAAAAGGAAAACCGGTGTGCGTATTACTCCATACTATTATGGGACATGGTGTTGACTTTATGATGCATACCCATGCATGGCACGGCAAAGCTCCCAATGATGAGCAATTGGCTATCGGATTAGCACAAAACAGCAATACCGGAAGTGAGTCTGACTATTAATTTGAATCTACATGAAAAAATATATAAATACAGGAAGTAAAGATACCCGTTCCGGATTTGGTGCAGGAATGACCGAATTGGGGCAAAAAAACGAAAATGTCGTTGCACTTTGTGCCGATTTGATTGGCTCATTAAAATTTGATGAATTCAAAAAAAACCATCCGGAGCGCTTTTTCCAAATTGGAATTGCTGAAGCCAATATGATTGGTATTGCAGCAGGTTTAACCATTGGTGGAAAAATACCTTTTACAGGGACTTTTGCCAACTTTTCTACAGGAAGGGTTTATGATCAAATTCGTCAGTCTGTAGCTTATTCTGATAAAAATGTGAAAATCTGTGCTTCACATGCCGGATTGACTTTAGGAGAAGACGGAGCTACACACCAAATTCTGGAAGATATTGGTTTGATGAAAATGTTGCCGGGAATGACCGTAATAAATACTTGTGATTATAACCAAACTAAAGCGGCTACCATTGCCCTTGCAGAGCACCATGGACCAGCTTATTTACGTTTCGGACGACCTGTTGTACCTAACTTCACTCCTGCTGACGAGCCTTTTGTAATCGGAAAAGCAATTATGTTAAATGAAGGTACTGATGTAACGATTATTGCCACCGGACATTTGGTTTGGGAAGCCTTAATTGCTGCAGAAACTCTCGAAGCCAAAGGAATATCTGCTGAAGTAATCAATATTCACACTATTAAACCATTGGATGAAGAAACTATTTTGAAATCAGTTGCTAAAACAGGTTGTGTAGTTACTGCTGAAGAACATAATTTCCTAGGTGGATTAGGTGAAAGCGTTGCCCGTGTATTAGCCCTTAACAATCCAAAACCGCAAGAATTTGTCGCTGTACAGGATAGCTTTGGAGAAAGTGGTACACCTGAACAATTGATGGAAAAATACAAGTTAAACAATCAGGCGATTGCTGCTGCCGCTGAAAAAGTAATCAAAAGAAAATAAAAATATTCTTCAATAAAAAAACCGCTCGAATTGAGCGGTTTTTTTATGTGTATTAGTGACAAGTCGGATCAAGATATTTTCTTTTTCTTGTTGGACTTGTAAAGTCCCCTGAACAATCCGGAATCCCTTTCGATTCATCTACATAAGGTGTCATCGGATCATCAACAGCTGCTCCATTGTAAGGATAATAACGGATGATTCCCGCCGGGTCTAATGGGTTGACATAACTGGTTTCACTTTTTGTGGTATAATTGTCACCATCATCATCCGAGTCTAAAAAGTCCGGAATCTCATCCCCATCAGTATCATCAGGATTCACTACTCCGGTTGGCAATGACAATACATAACCATCCGGGACATTTGGTCCATCAGGACCACCAATATCTTCAAGATAAGAATAAATTCCGTCACCGTCATGATCTACTCTTTGAATTTCATATAATTTGAAATTAAAAATTAACGGAGAATAAGCCGGAATACCAACGGTAGCAGTATTAAAATAAGCTAACCCTGAAGGAATAAACATAATTCCTGCTCCAAAATTCTGATAGGTCAATGTTCCATCTGGATTTCCAACATACGAACCTGTTTTGAATTGCGGGAATATTTCGCTCCAGCCTCTAATCACGCTGGTTAGGTTGAAATAAGACTGTGGATTAGTCGATGTTTCAAACTCATTAGAGATAAGGGTATGCACATTACTATCATCTACACTATCGTAAATATATTCTCCTTTATAGGCTGTGAGGACTCTATCAACATTGCAGGGAGACTTACTGTCTGGACCTGAACCTTGTCTTAACCTGATATAATAAATTTTGTATGTGATATCCACATTATTTTGTCTTACTGTGACTTCTCTGGTATAACGAGGATAGGTTGTCTGATCCCAAATTGAAGTCTGTCCAGCGTCAATTGCTTTAAATTCAACATCCATATCTTCTGTAGTACCGGGTGCATTGGTTACTACCATATAATGGTTATGCATAAATGCTTCAATATTCTGAAGGTCAGTTGCATATTGTGTTGCATAATCACGTAAAGGCTCGGAATCACTGCCGCTTTTAGAACAGGAAACCACTGTGATACCAAGGCTAAAAAGCAATATGAATTTTAAAAAGTTATTCATTTTTGTTTGAATTTTAAGCCCGCAAGATACAATATTGATTTATTTTTGTGAACTATTTAACGTTGATTTTGGAAAAAAAATGAGAGTAGATAAATATTTGTGGTGTGTCCGATATTATAAGACCCGAAACATGGTTACCGAGGCCTGTAAAAAAAATCACATTACCGTTAACGGTCAAATTGCGAAACCGTCTAAAGAAGTTTTTCCTTTAGATAAAATCACCTTTAGAAAAGATCAGATTACTTACGAGATTACCGTTTTAGATATACCCCAAAATCGTGTCGGAGCCAAATTGGTTGATATTTACAGAAAAGATGACACACCTCCTGAAACTTTTGCCCATTTGGAATTAATGAAATTGGCTAAAGAGCATTACCGAAAAACCGGAACAGGAAGACCCACCAAAAAAGACCGGCGTGATCTGGACGATATGGAATGGGAAACAGATTCTGATGATTAATTATAAATAAAAAGCCCCCAATTTCTTGAGGGCTTTTCTATTTATAGGTTAAAGATTATTATCTCTTAACAACTCTTACCGTTTCAACACTATCCTCCTGAGATACAACCAC
>CAMFLD010000080.1 GCA_945957245.1 uncultured Flavobacterium sp.
GACCAAGAGTTTCGTTAACAGAAACGATTGATAAATTAAATAAAATGTCACCGCTTAACGTAACCAAATGGTCGGCAATTAAGTTATAATTAGTATCTTTACTTTTTAAACTTTCCTTCTTTAATTTTATATGATTCAGTCGCTGTCTATTGAAAATTTTGCGTTAATAGAAAAATTAAATATTGATTTTTCAAATGGATTTTCAATAATAACCGGAGAAACCGGAGCAGGAAAATCAATACTTTTAGGAGCCCTCGGACTGGTTTTGGGAAGACGAGCTGATTTGACTTCACTCAAAAACAAAGACGAAAAATGCATTGTTGAAGCCACTTTTTCGATAAGTAAATATAACCTGCAATCCTTTTTTGAATCCAATGATTTAGATTACGAAGAAGAAACTATTATCAGACGGGAAATCCTTCCGTCGGGTAAGTCAAGAGCTTTTGTAAATGACAGCCCTGTAAATCTGCAACAGCTTCAGGATTTAAGTTTTTACCTGATAGACATACATTCGCAGCATCAAACTTTGGAATTATCCGAAGAAGATTTTCAGTTTAAAATCCTGGATTCTATGGCTAATAATCAGGACTTGCTGAATCAATATCAAACTGTTTTAAAAAATTATCAGACGGTTACGGCTTCTTTGCGCAATTTAAAATCAACTCTTTCGGATAATTTAAAGGAAAAGGATTATAATGAATTCCTTTATCAGGAATTAAAATCGGCAGATTTGAAAGAAGGCGAGTTGGAAGATTTGGAGCAACAGTACAAATCACTTAGTAATGTTGAATTCATCAAAGAAAATCTGGATAAGCTTCTGGGAATGTCGAATGAAGATGAATTTGGGCTTCTTAAAAACCTGAAAGAATTTAAGGCAATACTTCAAAAGAACACTTCTTTTTCTACTGACTATCAAGCTCTTTATGAAAGGGTAAATAGTCTTTTAATTGAATTTGATGATATCATTAGAGAGCTTAATAAAGAATCAGAATCTGTATACAATGACCCGGAAAAGTTAGTTGAAATCAGTCAAAAAATGCAGCTTATCTACAATTTGCAGAAAAAACATAATGTACTGACAGTAGAAGAGTTGATAGCAATACAAACCGAATTGGAAAGCAGGGTAGTTTCAGTAGCCTCTATGGAAGATGAAATAACAGCACTGGAAGAAAGCCTTCAGGAAGCAACTTTACAACTGGATACTATTGCATTGCAGATTAGTAAAAGCAGGAGTGAGGTTATCCCTCATTTAACGCAGAAACTAACGGATGTTTTAAGTCTTTTAGGAATGCCAAATGCCCGTTTCAAAATCGAGATCCAACATTCTTCAAGCTATCATCCTAATGGTAAAGATGAGCTTGTTTTTTTGTTTTCAGCAAATAAAGGGACCGATTTTGGATTGCTCAAAAAAATTGCATCGGGCGGGGAAATGTCAAGGATTATGCTGGCAGTGAAATCAATCCTTTCGGAATATTCTAAACTTCCGACCATTATTTTTGACGAAATTGACACAGGTGTTTCGGGTGAAATTGCCAATAAAATGGGAGAAATTATGAGAGACATGAGTAGAACCATGCAGGTTTTTGCCATAACACATTTGCCTCAGATAGCCGCTAAAGGAAATACACATTATAAAGTATTTAAAACAGTAGTAGGTGAAAATACAGTTTCCGAACTAAAACTTCTAAGTACAGAAGAACGCATTATTGAAATTGCAGAAATGCTATCGGGTAAGGACATTTCAGATTCGGCATTGAATCATGCGAAAGCATTACTAAATTGACCTCGGAATTTACTACTTTTGTAACACAATAAACTAATATAAAAGACAAGAATATGATTATCGAACCAAGAATGCGCGGCTTTATTTGCTTGACGGCACACCCTGAAGGATGCGCCCAAAATGTAAAAAACCAAATCGAATATGTAAAATCAAAAGGACATATTGAAGGAGCAAAAAAAGTACTGGTTATTGGTGCTTCTACCGGATTTGGACTGGCTTCAAGGATTACCAGCGCTTTCGGTTCAGGCGCATCAACCATTGGGGTTTTCTTTGAAAAAGAACCAGCAGCCGGAAAAACAGCCACGCCAGGTTGGTACAATTCGGCCGCTTTTGAAACAGAAGCCCATAAAGCAGGATTGTATGCAAAAAGTATCAATGGAGATGCGTTTTCAAATGAAGTAAAGCAACAAGTAATTGATATGATTAAGGCTGATTTAGGTCAGGTGGATATGGTGATATACAGTTTGGCTTCACCGGTGAGAATGCATCCGGTAACAGGAGTCTTACATCGTTCTGTACTGAAACCTATTGGTCAGACATTTACTAATAAGACCGTTGATTTCCATACAGGAATTGTTTCGCAGGTAAGTATTGAACCTGCCAGTCAGGAAGATATTGATAATACAGTTGTTGTTATGGGAGGAGAAGACTGGTCTATGTGGATGGATGCTTTGAATAATGCCGGAGTTTTGGCAAATGGAGTAACCACAATTGCCTATTCTTATATAGGACCTGAAGTAACAGAAGCAGTTTACAGAAAAGGAACGATAGGACGTGCTAAAGATGATTTGGAAGCAACAGCATTTAAGATTACAGACGATTTAAAATCATTGAATGGTAAAGCTTATGTTTCTGTAAACAAAGCGCTGGTTACTCAGGCGAGTTCCGCTATTCCTGTAATACCATTGTATATTTCCCTATTGTACAAAATCATGAAAGCTGAAGGAGTACATGAAGGATGTATTGAGCAAATCCAAAGGCTGTTTGAGCAGCGACTTTATACAGGAGGAGCAGTCCCAATAGATGATAAAGGAAGAATCCGAATTGATGATTGGGAAATGCGTGAGGACATTCAGGACAGAGTAAAAGAACTTTGGGCTAAAGCTACTTCAGAAAACCTTACTGAGATTGGTGATTTAGCAGGCTACAAACAGGATTTCCTGAATTTATTTGGTTTCGGATTTGATAAAGTGGACTACAAAGCAGATACTAATGAACTAATCGGAATTGATAGTATAAAAAAATAAGATTTCGATAGTTTTTATTTTCATATTAGTTAAAACTCACAAATTATTTGTGAGTTTTTTTATTTATTCCTAAATTTAGGGCAATTAACTTTTTAAACAACAATAATATGAAAAAAATTACGTTATTATTCCTGTTCTTTATAGGATCAATTACGTCATCTTTCAGTCAATTCACAGAAGGATTCGAATCAGGAATACCTGCTACCTGGACTGTGATTAATGGAGGAGACACGAACACTTGGGTTCAATTTACTAATCCTACGTTTGTCTTAGAAGGAACTGCATCAGCTACAATCACCTATTCCGCAACAGCGCATGATGATTATTTAATTACACCTGCTATTACTGTAGTGGCGGGAGTTAATGATCGTTTCACTTTTTGGGCAAGGAGTTTCGACCCTGCTTATCCTGAAGACTTTGATTTAGTAGTGTCTACTACAACTCCAACTGCGGCTGCATTTACTACAACGCTTGCTAATATTGCGCCGGACAGTAATTTGGCTACTTATACTGAATATACTTTTGATTTATCTGCTTATGTAGGTCAGACAATTTATATTGGTATGCACTCAACTACAACTGATCAGTGGAGAATATCGGTTGACCATGTAGTAAGTGATGCATTACCGACAGCTGCACCTGATTGTGTTACTCTAAACACTCCTGCAAATGCTGCAACTGGTGTTGACTACACTGTTCCGGTTAACTTGACATGGACTGCAGCTACTACCGGTTCAGCTGCTTCTTCATATGATGTGTATTTAGATACTAATGCTACACCAACAACACTATTAGGAAATCAGACAGCTTTGACAAGAGCTGTATCAGGTTTACTGCCTTCAACAACTTACTACTGGAAAGTAGTTGCTAAAAACCTTGCCGGATCAGCAACAGGTTGTGCAACTTTTAGTTTTACTACTATGGCGAATCCATTTGCACCATTTTGTGGTCCTATCCAATTTACCAATAATGTAGAACCAATCACATTAGTTAATTTCGCAGGAATAAACAACTCTTCTTCAGCTCTTGTTGGTCAAGCTGACGGATCGACAATTATCGCTCACGAAAACTATACTTCAATTGTTGGAACTGTTGCTGCGGGTGGAAGTTATCCAATTACCGTTAAAGGAAATACAGACGGAAATTATACTGATAAAGTAAGAGTATTTGCAGACTGGAATCAGGATGGTGACTTTGATGATTCAGGGGAATCTTACGATGTTGGAAACATTGTTAATTCAACAGGAACTGATACTGTTCAGTTGGATGGAATTATTGCTGTTCCTTCTACAGCAACTCTAGGAAATACAAGAATGAGAGTTATCAAAAGATTTAATACTTATTCAGATACATGTAATTCTATTAACAGTGGTTTTGGTCAGGCAGAAGACTACACACTTAACGTGACTACACTTCCTAATGATCTTCCTGATTATGCTAATTTACAATGGCCACCGTCTGCTACGATTCCTTATGGTGGAAGTGTAACAGTTTATGGTCAGGTTTACGAAGCTGGTTTAACAGACGTAGCTCCAAATATTACTGGACAAGCTCCAGGAATCACTGCTTGGGTTGGATACAGTGCAACAGATACCAATCCTAATACTTGGGCAACATGGGTTCCTGCAACATGGAATTCTGCTATGGTTGGAAACAATGATGAATATTCAGCTGCTATTGGTTCAACATTAGCTGCTGGTACTTACTACTATGCTACCAGATTCCAATTAAATGGAGGTGCTTTTGTATATGGCGGAATTGATGCAAGCAACAACGGTAACTTCTGGGATGGAACTACATATAAAAGTGGTGTTTTAACAGTTTCACCACCACCTCCACCAGCAAATGATGATTGTTCAGGCGCTATCGCATTGACTCCGGGTGGTGTATTTACAGACAATCCTGTAACAGGTACAATGTTTAACGCAACTCTTGTAACTGATGTAACTCCATCTTGCCAATCAAGTAATATTGCAGATGTATGGTATACCGTTCAGGTTCCAGCTTCAGGAAATATAACAATCGAAACTAAAGCTGCTGATACAAATTCATTATCAGATACCGTAATCACAGCATATTCTGGAGCTTGTGGTTCATTAACAGAAGTGGGTTGTGATGATGATAATGGAGATGGATTATTCTCTTTATTACCATTGACAGGTTTAACTCCAAATAGTGTTTTATATATTGGTGTATGGAAATACGGTACAGCAGCTCCATCAGCTACTGTAAGAGATTTTAAAGTATCAGCATACGATGCTTCCTTAGCTAACAGTTCATTCGACAGTACTAACTTTGCTTATTATCCAAACCCGGTTAAAAACATATTGAATCTATCTTATAATAAAGAGATTTCAAATGTTGAAGTATTTAACCTGTTAGGACAAAAAGTTTTATCAGCTAAACTTAATTCAACTGATGCTCAAATAGATATGTCAGGCGTATCAAATGGAGCTTATATGGTGAAAGTAACTTCTGACAACCAGACAAAAACTATCAAAGTTATTAAGCAATAGTCACTTACAATTTAATTATTGTTAAAACCACCTAATTACTAGGTGGTTTTTTTATTTCCCTATATTTTTACGCCCCATAAACTTTAACCTCATTAATAATTATGAAAAAAATTACTTTTCTATGCTTTTTGATGGGAGCCTTTGGAAACGTCAATGCCCAGGTTCTTAATCAAAGCGCTAACTGGCCCAACCCGGCCTGGACACTTACCGGTTCTTATCTGGCAACGGGACTCCAATCTGACCCAACCACAACTTCAAATTTTGCATTCAATGATGATGCAACAGGAAGCGGTCACGAAGACAACATTGCTGCGGAATCACCAGTAATCAATTTAACTCCTGCTTTTTCAGCTGGTCAAACCTGGATAACGGTTTCTGCTCAATACGTTTACAGGTATCTTGCAAATGATGAATTGGTATTCCAATATTGGAATGCTGATACTTCAACTTGGGTAAATTGGGGGACTAGTTTCGATAACCTTGGTAATTACACCACGAACACAAATTATTGTTCCGGTACTCCGTCTACCTACACCTCTGCGACGCTGAATATTGCAGCTTTCACACCAACCCAGTTAGCGGGTTTTAAATACAGAATTTCTTATGATGATGATCCGGCCGGACCAGACTGGAATTATGGTTTTTGCTTTCAATCACCTACAATTACTTCTGCTACACCACCTTCATGTCCCAATCCTTCCGGGCTTGCAGCTGTAGCAACTTATAATTCTGCTACATTAACTTGGATTGAAAACGGAACTGCTTCACTTTACAATATTGAATATGGACTAACTGGGTTCACTCAGGGTACAGGAACTGTAGTTAATGGTGTTTCAAATCAGTACAATCTGACTCCATTAGCATCAAGTACGGCTTATTCTTTTTATGTACAGGCTGTATGTGGTGGCGCTAACGGAAGTAGTGCTTGGGTAGGTCCTTTTAATTTCACAACACCTGCGGCACCTCCTGTAAATGATGACTGCTCCGGAGCTATTGCTTTAACTGTAAATCCGGACTACAATTGTGGTAGTGTGACTGCCGGAACTGTTGCCGGTGCTACACCTTCTAACACAGATACAACATCATGTTTTGGTTCTGCAGATGATGATGTATGGTTTTCGTTTGTAGCAACAGCAACGTCACACAAAATTAGCTTATTAAATGTTACCGGTTCAGTTACTGATATGTATCACTCACTATGGACAGGAAATTGTGGAGCCCTTACTTTGGTTCCGGGATCATGTTCTGATCCTAACACTAGCTCACCATATGGATTGGTTGTGGGTCAAACTTATTATGTTAGAGTTTATACTTATACTGCTACAGGAGGTCAGAATACTACATTCAATATCTGTATCGGGACACCACCACCACCACCTGCTAACGATGAGTGTACAGGAGCAATTGCCTTAACTGTAAATAATGATTTAGCTTGTGGTTCTGTTACACCGGGAACTGTTGCCGGTGCAACACCTTCTAACACCGATACAACAGCATGCTTTGGAGCTGAGGATGATGATGTTTGGTATTCATTTGTTGCTACTGCAACAACTCATAGAATAAGTTTATTAAATGTAGCTGGTTCAACAACAGATATGTTTCACTCATTATGGACAGGTGACTGCAACGCTTTAACTTTAGTTCCGGGTTCATGCTCAGATATAGATACAAGTAACCCAACCGGATTGGTTGTAGGTCAAACTTACTATATCAGAGTAAATACTTATACAGCTACTGGTGGTCAAACAAGTACTTTTAATGTATGTGTTGGAACTAATCCACCGCCACCCGCTAACGATGAGTGTTCAGGTGCAATTGCTTTAACTCCGGGTGGAGACTTTGCTTCAAATGCTATTGTTACAACGAATAGTGGAGCTACTGCTAACGATGGTATTGTACCATCATGCCAGTCAAGCGTAACATCTAATGTTTGGTTTACTGTTCAGGTACCTGCATCTGGAAATATTACTATAGAAACACAGACTTCAGGAACAGGAATTACAGATAGTGTTGTTTCGGCTTTTACTGGAACTTGCGGAGGTACATTAACAGCTGTTGGTTGTAATGATGATGGAGGACCTGCAGGAGCTAATGACTTAATGTCAATCTTATCATTAACCGGACAAACTCCGGGAAGTACGCTTTATATTTCTGTATGGAGATATAGTTCTGGAGGAGTAAACGGAACTTTTGCTATTTCAGCTTATGATGCTTCATTGGCAAACAATTCATTTGATAATGCCAGCTTTACTTATTTCCCTAATCCGGTAAAAAATGTGTTGAATTTGTCTTATTCCAAAGAAATTTCAAATGTTGAAATATTTAACTTATTAGGACAAAAAGTTATTGCTAATAAACTTAGTGAAAACAATGCACAAATTGATATGTCAAACCTAACAAAAGGAGCTTACATAGTAAAAGTGACTTCTGATAATCAGACAAAAACTATCAAAGTAATTAAAGAGTAATCTATTATTTATTTCATAGTAACTAAACCACCTCTCGTAGGTGGTTTTTTTGTTAAATCAATATGAATTAATATACCTTCTAAAGGGATTTTAGCAAAAAAACAATACAATTTATACAGCCTTATTTTTTATAAGTATATCTTTGTTATCCTAACTTTAGAACAGATTTAAACTAAATGTATTTTTCGATTATCATTCCGGTATACAATCGTCCTGATGAAATAAAGGAATTATTGGAAAGCCTTTTGTTGTCTGATTATGATAAAGAATATGAAGTCGTAATCATTGAAGATGGCTCTTCTGTAAGTTGTAGGGAAGAGGTAGATAAGTTTAAAGATAAACTCAATATTTCTTATTACTACAAAGAAAATTCAGGGCCAGGTGATTCCCGGAATTTTGGTATGAAAGAAGCACAGGGAGATTATTTCATCATTTTTGATTCCGATTGTATCATCCCGAAACAATATCTTTCTGAAGTTGAAAAAGAACTAAAATCAAGTTATGCAGACTGTTTTGGAGGCCCGGATGCTGCGCTTGATTCGTTTTCTGATATACAGAAAGCTATTAATTTTACCATGACTTCTTTTCTTACTACCGGAGGAATAAGAGGAGGTTCTGAAAAACTGAATAAATTTCAACCCAGAAGTTTTAATATGGGAATATCCAAAATAGCTTTTGAAGATTCACATGGTTTTGGCAACATACATCCGGGTGAAGATCCGGATTTATCAATCAGACTTTGGAAAATGGGTTATCAAACCAGACTTTTTCCAGAAGCATTTGTTTATCACAAACGACGGATCGATTGGGATAAATTCTCTGTTCAGGTGAGTAAGTTTGGTAAAGCCCGCCCAATATTAAATAGCTGGTATCCGGAATATAGTAAGTTGACTTTTTTCTTTCCAACACTATTTATACTGGGACTTTTTTTAGCTGTATTATTGTTCTTTTTCGGTATAGCATGGCTTTTAAGCTGTTATGTTATATATTTTCTGCTATTATTAATTTCTGCAACGATTCAGACTAAAAGTTTAACCATTGGATTATTGTCATTGGTAGCAGCCTATAAACAGTTTTATGGTTACGGTTTAGGATTTCTGAATTCCTTTATCAAAGTTATCCTTTTGAAGCAAAAACCTCAGGAAGCGTTTCCGGAATTATTTTTTAAGGTAAAACCATGACAAAGATAATTGGACTGACAGGCGGAATTGGAAGCGGCAAGACTATGGTCTGTCTCTTATACACATCTCCGAGCCCACGAGACCGAGGCTGATCGCGTA